>NZ_JAQAHF010000010.1:0-218544 GCF_027871645.1 Agrobacterium sp. ST15.13.015 | reverse complement strand
ATTGGCGCAGGCTGACCAGAAGACCGTGCCAAGCCCACTCGCCTTCGCCAGGCTGGTACGCGCAAACCTCATGCACCGGCGACGCACCGATCGGCTTCTCGACCCGCCACCGGACAAACCCAGAAACCAAAACCAGATGGCCTTCCAATGGCCACAAATTTAAACCGGACAGCAGTGGGCCTGTCCCGAGCATCTGCAACGTCTCGATTTATGAGACGTGATTAGATCATTGGGACAAGCCCAAGGATGACGTTAAGTGTGAAAGCAGACTTGTCATAACATTAAGGGCGCGGAACAGAATTCCGCGCCCTTTCATTTGTCTATCGCCCCTCAGCGGGTCGGCTTGTTATGCGCCTGAAACAGCACGCCCTTTTCGCCGATCAGCACGAAGATGAGGCCGACGATGGAGACGGCGAAGAAGCCCGCCACCATGGGCAGCGCCGTGCCGTCGAAAGACTGGCCGATGGCCGCGCCGATCAGCGAGCCGCCGACGGTCCCCATGAAGCCCATGACGGACGATGCGGTGCCGGCGACGTGGCCGAGCGGTTCCATCGCCAGCGAGTTGAAGTTCGAGCCGATCCAGCCGAACTGGAACATGGCGAGCGCAAAGAACACGATGAAGATGGCAAAGGGCATCGGTTCCGGCCCCAGCACCTGCACCAGCAGCCAGACGAAGGTGATGGCGATGAAGCCGAGCAGCGAGCCGTGCGACAGCTTGCGCATGCCGAACCGGCCGACCAGCCTTGCATTGACGAAGGACGAGAAGGCCATGAACAGCGCCACGCCCGCAAAGGCCGCCGCAAACCATGCGCCGAGCCCGTAAATGCCCTTATAGACCTGTTCGACCGAGTTGATGAAGCCGAACAGCGCCCCGAAGATGAAGGTGCTGGAGAGCGTATAACAGAGCGCGATACGGTTGGTGAGCACGATCTTGAAACCGCCGAGGATGGAGCTTGCGGTCAGGGGGCGGATATCGTCCGGATGCAGGGTTTCCGGCAGGCGAAAATACATCCAGGCCGTCACCACGGCGGCAATGGCCGCCATGAAAGCGAAGATCAGGTGCCAGTCACCGAAAAACAGCACGATCTGGCCGGTGCCGGGCGCAATGACCGGCACGACCATGAAGACCATCATGATCAGCGACATGACTTCCGCCATCTGCCGTCCGCCATAGATATCACGCACGATGGAGACCGTGATGACACGCGTGGCCGCCGAACCGATGCCCTGAATGAAACGCAGCATCAGAAGCCCGGAGAAGGACGGTACGAAGACCACGGCTATGGCTGAAACGATGTAGATGGCGAGCCCGACGAACATCGGCTTGCGGCGTCCGAAACGGTCCGAAATCGGTCCGTACAGAAGCTGGGCGATGCCGAAGCCGAGAAGATAGGCGGAAATCACATATTGGCGGTGGTTTTCGTTTTCGACGCCGAGCGAGGCGCCGATTTCCTGAAGACCGGGCAGCATGATGTCGATGGCAAGCGCGTTCAGCGCCATCAGCATCGCGGCAAGCGCGATGAATTCCGTGCGCCCCATCGAGCCTGCGCGCGAAGCGGTGGATTGTGAAAGATTTGTCACAGGATTGCCCCAAAAAGAACGGCAAAGGCGTTGCATGAAGCAACGCCTGGCATAAATTTCTGACAATCAGGGTGGGCCGGATGAACCGGCCGAAATCAGGCCGCGCCGCGGACGCTGATACCCTGTTCTTGGAAGTGGTTTTGAAGTTCGCCGGACTGGAACATCTCTCTTACGATGTCACAGCCGCCGACGAATTCGCCCTTGACGTAGAGCTGCGGGATGGTCGGCCAGTTGGAGTAGTCCTTGATGCCCTGACGGATATCTGCATCGGCAAGCACGTTGATGCCCTTGTAGTCGACGCCGAGATAATCGAGGATCTGTACCACCTGGCCGGAAAAACCGCACTGCGGAAATTGCGGAGTGCCCTTCATGAAAAGAACGATGTCGTTGCTCTTCACTTCGCTGTCGATCATGTCGTGAATGCCGCTCATAGGCTTATTCCTTTCACATGCGGTTCAAGGCCGCTGCTTTCTGTTAGCCTCTAAATAACATGTCGCGGCGCGATTTCCACCCGGAAAGCGTAAAAAACTGCGGGTGTGGCATCGCTGATTGCAGCTCGAAGCTCGGGCTACCAGCGTGTCGTTCTCTTCGGGTAAGAAAAGTCGAGAACGATTTTTCCTATCCGCTCCCACCGTCTGAAGACTGATTGTATCAATACACCTGTTTCGCCTTCCGAAATATGGAATTCGCGAGCGTTGTCGAACGTTATGGCGCGCATGCCGCCCGGCAGCGAGCAATCGTCCTCACAGTCAATCTCCATTTCGCTATAGAAACTGTTCACTTCAATATCGAGAATTAATTTTGGACTTTTCTGGTCCACCAGGCGGCAGGTGTTGCCAGTTCTGCAGAAGGCTGTACCGGATATCCGATCAGCACCATCAAGCTCCACGACGAAGCCGATCTTGATCTCTTTGCTGCTCTTAACCTCTGCGGCACCTTGTAACGGCCCCGAAATCGCCAGTAGTAAAACGGCGGGAAGCAGGGGGAGGCGATACATCATCGATATCGTTGTCTGCTGCGGGCGGCGGCGGTGCGCCTTTTGCTCACCTGCTTCTTGGCCGGCTTGGGTTTGATGGCGGCGTTGATCGCGGCTTCCAGAACCGAGCCGACGATGCCGCCGGCAAGCGAGCCGGTGCTTTTCGTCCGGCGCGCGCGGCGAGTCTTGCGGATGCCGGTCTTGGTGAGGATTTCAGACAGCGCGCCCTTGACGACGCCGTTGAGTACTTGATCGACGATGCCAGACAAATTTCCCTCACCGATAAATAAATCACATTTCCGTCGCGATTTTTACTATACGTGCATCGCCCGCTGTATCAAGCGATCCTTTCGGGTGTCTCTAGCGCGGTTTTGCTTTTCTCCGAAACGCAAAAGCGCACTATCTCTTTGTTTTTACGCATTGTCTTAACGTAAAAGCGATTGCGCTTTTACTGGAAATGCTCCGGCCGAAGGTTCATGCATGCCAGCCGTCAAGTCACGACTTGTTCTTTATTTCCCCGGTTTCGATCCGCTCGATGCGGCCGCCCATCATCTGCGTTACCAGCGGGCGGCGGCGCTCTCCGGCAAGACATGGGATGTCGATTATGCCGTGGGGCCGCTGGAGAATGCGCCCGGGCGCGAAACATTCACGGTTGAGGCCTCGGCGGGCGACTGGCGGACGCGCTCCGACATTTTTGTTTACGACCATAATGCGGTGATATCGCAATTGCGCGATGAGCCCGTCTGGCGGCAGATCTGGCTCGGTTTCAAGGCCGGAGCCGGCATCATCGCCGAAGGCGGCGCGGCGCGTTACTTCCGCCACGCCTGGCGTTTTGGCCTGTTCTTCATCTTTCCGTTCCTGCTGATGCTTGTCGGCGGTGCGCTTGCGGCGGCTATTGCCCTGTTGCCCTTAATTTTCGCCTTACCTCTCTGGCTCTTGGCGATCAGCTTTCCCGTCGCCGCCCTGTTTTTCGTGAAGGCTTTCCTGCCGTTTGCAGAGCGGTTTCACACCCTGCATCTTTATGCGGACTGGCGGTTCGCGCTCGCAGTCGGCCGCGATGAGCCGATTGCCCGCGACTGGATCGAGGAGAGGGCGGCACTTGTTCTGACGGCGATGGAGCAGCCCTCGGACGAGGTTCTGGTGGTTTCCCACAGCATGGGTGCCAGCCTTGCGCTTGCCGTGATCGGCCGCGTGCTGGAGCTGAAGCCGAATGCGCTGGATGGCCGGAAACTGTCCTTTGCGACCTTGGGCGGGGCGGCGCTGCAATGTGCGTTCCTGTCGAGCGCCGACCGGCTTCGCCAAAGCGTCGGCACGATTGCTCGTCACCCAGAGGTGACATGGTTCGATATCCAGTGCCTGACCGATCCTATTCATCTCTACCGATGCAATACCGTGGCCCTGACCGGTCACAGGGATGCGCCGCAGCCGAAGATCGTGCCGATCCGTTTCAAGCATTCGCTCTCGCCGGACCGTTATAAGAAGAACAAGCGCAACTTCCTGCGCATGCATCGGCAATATGTTCTGGGGCCGGACCGCAGATCCGGTTACGATTTTACCCTGCTGACGGCAGGACCTTTGCCTGCCGCCTCCTTCGCCGCTCTGGATTCGCAGACGCCACCCGTTTTGTAAGCGGCGACGACCCATTCGGCCGGACATGAAAAAGGCCCGCGTGAGAGTATCACGCGGGCCTTGATTTATTCCGCAGGTTTCACGCTCTGCCGCAGGCGGGACAGAGACGGTCTGTTGCCGGAACCGCTTTCACGGGCGTTATCATTCGGGAGCCGAGGTCTGCAGGGCAAGAGCATGCAGAACGCCGCCCATATTGCCCTTCAGCGCGTCATAGACCATTTGGTGCTGCTGCACGCGGGTCTTGCCCTTGAATGCTTCCGCAACGACTTCCGCCGCGTAATGATCGCCATCACCGGCCAGATCGCGGATCGTGACCTTTGCCCCGGGAATTCCCGCCTTAATCATGTCTTCAATGTCGCCGGGTTTCATGGGCATGGTGTTTCTCCTTAATTCATTCTGCGGCGAGCAAAGTTTCGCCGTCCATGAATTGAGGGAACCACGATTCATAGGCCAAGTGCAATTCTTTAATCTCGACAGCCCGCGCCGTGCCCAGCTTTACGGTGGAACCGCCGGTAACGCCGATGACCGGGCAGGAAACGCCCGCCGCCTTCGCCGCTGTCTGCACCTCGTCGAGATCGGCCTTTTTGACCGTCAGAACGTAACGGCCCTGATCTTCGCCGTAGAAGGTGAGGACCGGGTTGTGGCCTTCGACCGCGTCGATGGTCGCGCCGATGCCCGACGAAATCGCCATTTCGGCAACCGCGAGCGCCAGACCGCCCGAGGAGCAATCGTGAACGGCGGTGGCAAGGCCGTCGGTGATGAGGCTGCGGACGAAATCGCCGTTCTTCTTTTCGGCGGCGAGATCGACATGCGGCGCCGGGCCATCGGTTCGGCCATGAATGTCACGCATGTAAACCGACTGGGCGATGTGTGTGCCGAGGCCAACAGGTGCGCCGACGAGCAGCACCACTTCGTCAGCGGCTGCGAAACGGATGCGCGCCATGCGGCCCCAGTCCTTCAGCAGGCCGACGCCGCCGATGGTGGGCGTGGGCAGGATCGCCTGACCGTTGGTCTCGTTATAGAGCGAGACGTTGCCGGAAACGATCGGGAACTCCAGCACACGGCAGGCTTCGCCGATGCCCTTGATGGCATGGACCAGCTGGCTCATGATCTCGGGCTTTTCCGGATTGCCGAAATTGAGGTTGTCGGTGGCCGCAAGCGGCAAAGCGCCGGTTGCGGTGATGTTGCGCCAGCATTCGGCCACGGCCTGCTTGCCGCCTTCGAAGGGATCGGCCTCGACATAACGCGGTGTGACGTCGGAGGAGAAGGCGAGCGCCTTCTTGTCATGGCCTTCGACACGAACCACGCCGGCATCGCCGCCCGGCAGCTGCAGCGAATTGCCCTGGATCAGCGTGTCATACTGCTCGTAAACCCAGCGGCGCGAGGAATTGTTGGCGGAACCGACCAGCGATATCAGCGCATCGGCGATATCGGCGGCGGGGACGTCGTTTTCCGAAAGCGGCGCAGGCACCTTGGCAGGCGTCCAAGGGCGGTCATATTCCGGGGCCTGATCGCCCAGTTCCTTGATCGGCAGGTTGGCGACTTCCTCGCCATTGTGCAGCACGCGGAAGCGCAGGTCGTCGGTGGTCTTGCCGACGATGGCGAAGTCCAGACCCCACTTGACGAAGATCGCCTTGGCGACTTCTTCCTTGGAAGGCTCGAGAACCATGAGCATGCGCTCCTGGCTTTCCGACAGCATCATTTCATAAGCCGTCATGCGCTCTTCGCGCACCGGTACGGCGTTCAAGTCGAGTTCGATGCCGAGGTCGCCCTTGGCGCCCATTTCGACGGCGGAGCAGGTGAGGCCGGCGGCACCCATGTCCTGAATTGCGATGACGGCGCCGGTTTTCATCAGCTCGAGGCAGGCTTCCAGCAGGCACTTTTCGGTGAAGGGGTCGCCAACCTGAACGGTCGGGCGCTTTTCTTCGATGGATTCGTCGAATTCGGCAGATGCCATGGTTGCGCCGCCGACGCCATCACGGCCGGTCTTTGCACCGAGATAAACGACCGGCAGGCCGACGCCCTTGGCTTCCGAAAGGAAGATTGCATTGGACTTGGCGAGACCGGCTGCAAAGGCGTTGACGAGGATGTTGCCGTTATAACGCGGATCGAATTCCACTTCGCCGCCGACGGTCGGCACGCCGAAGGAATTGCCGTAACCGCCGACACCGGCGACGACGCCGGCCACGAGGTGGCGGGTCTTCGGGTGGTCAGGCGCGCCGAAGCGGAGCGCGTTCATGGCGGCGATCGGGCGGGCGCCCATGGTGAAGACGTCGCGCAGGATGCCGCCGACGCCGGTTGCCGCGCCCTGATAGGGCTCGATATAGGACGGGTGGTTGTGGCTCTCCATCTTGAAGACGACGCAGTCGCCATCGTCGATATCGACCACGCCGGCGTTCTCGCCGGGGCCCTGAATGACGCGCGGACCCTTGGTCGGCAGCGTCTTCAGCCACTTCTTGGAGGACTTGTAGGAGCAGTGCTCGTTCCACATGGCCGAGAAGATGCCAAGCTCGGTAAAGCTCGGCTCCCGTCCGATCAGGTCGAGGATACGCTGGTATTCGTCGGGCTTCAGCCCGTGGGATGCAACGAGTTCCGGGGTGATCTTGATGGAGTTTGAGATAGACATAGGTCTCACGCGGTTCGAGCCGAGGAAAGTTTCCGGTTCTTTAGCGCAAGAGGCTCGATGGTGCGACAGGAAAATGCGCGGTTTTACCCGCAAAACGCTGCTTTCTTGGCTTCTTCAGAACCTGTAGCCGACCATAAGGCCTACCCGCGTGAGCCCGTCATTCGGGCCGTCGCACAGATTGGCGTGTGATGCATGCTCGATCTGGGTCGAAATATTCCAGTTATTATCGAAACGATAGCCGATCGCCGCATATTCGTGGAAAAGCACCCGGCAGCCGAATTCCGCACCGGTTTCGCCGGCACTGTTTCTCAGCTTGCCATCGTGCCAGAGGCCGCCAAAACCGAAATCGAGAAAGATCTTCGGGTTGAGATCGAAGGTCCAGTTGACACCGCCGTAAATGGTATTCGCCGAGCCCTCAGTGCCGATCTCGCCACCGATATGCAGCCGCGGGCGGGAGAGCTTTTGGCCGAGCGTTACCGCAGATGCACTGGCGAAGGGATCAAAATAGGCGGTGAAGGCCGGGAAGATGCCATCCTCGCCGCCATTGTCGCGATTGGAGATTGAGGTGGTTGCGCCGAAGCGCAATTCGTCGAAGACGGTGCCTTCCGCAGCAGTGGCGGGCGTGATGCCGATGAAGACACATGCCGCGAGAAGGATTGCCAGCGTGAAACACGCCCTCATACATGTGGAACCGAATGCTGCCATCGAATCATTCCCCACCTCGAATGCGGAAAGGATGGCAGGTTTGTCGGCGTGGTAAATGATAAGTTACTGAATTAGGCCGGGTGTTGCAGGAAAGACTCTCCGTTCTCTAGGCAACGCTTTCGTAACCGGCGGAGCCGTTGTCGAGCAGGTGGCGCAGGATGCCGAGGGCATGGGTCAATTCTTGCTGGTTCGATGGACCGGAAAGGCTGACGCGCACCCGATGGAAAACCTTGTCGGTGCGGCCGGCCTTGAACTCATCCTCGTCATCGATCAGCACGCCTTCTTTCATCGCCGCGTTTCGGAACGTGCCGGAAAGCCAGGGTTCGGGCAGTCTCAGCCACAGGAAGGCGATATCGGGCAGCGAATTGAAATCCAGTCCGGCGAAGGCCCGCCGGGCAATCGCCTCCCGCTGATTGATCTCGGCGATACAATCCTTGCGAATGTCGTCGGCGTCGCCACTATTGACGAGGCGCGCATTCAGTTCGGCCAGCATGAAGGGCAGGCCGCCCGTCATCATCGAGTGGGAAATACGGATGCGCGAGGAATATTGCGCGGGGCAGGCGACCCAGCCGCCGCGCACGCCGGCGGCGACGGATTTCGACAGGCCGCCGACGACGAAGGTAATGTCGGGCGCAAATTCTGCGATCAGCGGGATCGCATCGCGCGTCATCGCGCCATAAAGATTGTCCTCGACGATCCACACGCCGTAACGACGGGCGATATCGGCAATCGCGCGGCGGCGCTCTTCCGGCAGGGTCGCGCAGGTCGGGTTCTGGCCGGCCGACATCAGGAAGATCATCTTGGGGTGCTGCTGGGCGCAGACGCGTTCGAAATCATCCGGGACAATGCCGTTCTCATCCGCCTCCACCAGCGTCACCCGCCGGCCGGCAAGGGCGGCGCTGCGGCTGATGTGGGAATAGGTGACGGGTTCGAAGACGATGCGGTCGCCCGGCGCGGTCATCGCCGACATCACGCTCATCACCGCCGCATGGGCGCCAAGCGTCGAAACGATGTTTTCCGGCTTCGGCGACCAGCCATTCTGGGAAAGCCAGCGAACGCCCGCCATGCACCAGTTGTCGGGAAAAGAGCGGGCATAATTGGTAATGTCCTGGGGATGCTCTCTGGTTACCGCCTCGATGTGTCTGGCGATCAGCACGCTCTGGCCGACATCCGGCGCAGCAGTGGTGTTCAACCGGAATTCGGCGCTGGTATCGACGGCGTGGCGCGTGCTGCCGAAGGCGGCCGTTGCCGGCTCCATGGGCAATGACGGGGCAGGGGTCTTGCGCTCATTGACATAGGTGCCGCGCCCGACCTCACCGCTGACGAGGCCGCGCTCATGGATCAGCGCATAGGCCCGGCTGATTGTGCCGATTGTCACACCGAGATCGTAAGCAAGATTGCGCTGCGGCGGCAGTTTCGAGCCGGCCGGCAGGGTGCCGTCGGAAATCGCGCCTTCGATACTGTCGGCGAGGCGCAGGTAAATCGGGCCATCGCCCTCGGTAATGTCGGGAAGCCAATTTGTCATGGTGACAATTTATGCATTGTATCTATCCTCAAGTCAATTGTATTTATTGTCTGCATTGAATGAGGCTAAACGCACGGAGACAATAGGTGCAATATGCGCAAGATGGATCAATACCTTTCGACAGCGGATACACTCTATCCTGATGGCTACGAACGGGAACGCGTGTTCCGCGATGCCGGCGACATGGTCGCACCGGCGCCCTTTCCGGCCAAGATCGCCCGCACGCTTATTGGTGGCCTGATTGCGGGCATATCCTCATGGCAGCGGAAACGTCAGGGGCGCTTCGCCCTGCGGGAGCTTTCGGACGATCTGCTAGACGATATCGGCGTTACGCGGGATGAAGCCTTGAGGGAGGCGGCAAAATCCCGGCTCTTCTCCTGGCCGCCGCGGCCCCTTTGATTTTTTGTCGGAGAGCGGCGCCTTCTTTCCCCGGCGCCAAGCAGCCATTCGGCAACCCGCCACGCCAATCCCAACCGGCGCTGGCGGGTTTTTTTATGCCGACCGCGTTCTCACGGGGTGCCGGTGCCTGTGGATCAGCAGCCTTTGCCGCCGTTCGCCCAGCGCTTGACGTCGGTTGCGATGCGGCCGGAAAGGGCTTCGTTCATCACGGGGCCGAAAGCATCGAGCTTTGCCGGGTTGCCTTCTGCCTGTACCACCAGCATGGGGCGCGATTCCGGGCTGTTGCGCGGCACGAGCAGGATGCGCGGACGGCCGGAGAAGGAGTTGAGTTCCGGCGCCAGGCGATAGGCCTTGAACGCCGCGTCGCCCGATTTGAACCAGCAGGCATTCGCGCCAAGCGCGATCCGTTCCATGGTCGGCAGGGCCGCGCGGGAGACGGAGGAGGAAGGCTGCGGTTTCGGCTGGCAGGCCGCGAGTGCGGCGGCAGCGAGGATCAGTCCGGTGGCTTTATAGGCATCGTATCGAAGAATGCGGGGCATCAGGTCATCCAGAAGAAAAGCCGAAACATAGCCGGAAGCCGGCATCAAAAAAGGCGGGCTTGAAACCCGCCTTGGTCTATCAGGCTGCGATGACGCCAAGCGCCGAAGCGAAGAGGCCGCGGCCGTCATTGCCGCCATGGGCGGCTTCGATCAGGTTTTCCGGGTGTGGCATCATGCCGAGAACGTTGCCCTTGGTGTTGATGACGCCTGCAATGTCGTTCAGCGAGCCGTTGGGATTGGTGCCCTCGGCATAACGGAACACCACCTGGCCGTTGCCTTCAACCGACTTCAGCTCATCCGCATCAAGGAAGTAGTTGCCGTCGTGATGGGCGACGGGGCAGCGCAGGATCTGGCCCTTGTCGTAAGCGCGGGTGAAGTCCGTGTCGTTATTGGCGACTTCGAGCTTCACTTCGCGGCAGACGAATTTCAGCGAGGCGTTGCGCATCAGCGCGCCCGGCAGCATGCCCGCCTCGACCAAAATCTGGAAGCCGTTGCAGACGCCGAGAACCTTGACGCCCTTTTCGGCCTTTTCACGAATGGCCTGCATGACCGGCATGCGGGCGGCGATGGCGCCGCAACGCAGATAGTCACCATAGGAGAAGCCGCCCGGGATGACGATCAGGTCGACGTCGGGAATATCCGTTTCCGTCTGCCAAATGGTGACGGGCGCGCTTCCGGAGATTTTCGTCAGCGCCGCGATCATGTCGCGGTCGCGGTTGAGGCCGGGAAGTTGGACGACAGCGGATTTCATCGGAGCGGCTCCTGCGGCTTTAGAGGATGGCGATGGCGTAGTTTTCGATGACCGTGTTGGCCAGCAGCTTTTCGCACATTGCCTTCAGGTCGGTCTCGGCCTTGGCCTTGTCGGCGCCTTCCAGCTCCAGGTCGAAGACCTTGCCCTGACGGACATGGCCAACGCCACCGAAACCGAGGCTGCCGAGCGCGCCTTCGATTGCCTTGCCCTGCGGATCGAGAACGCCGTTCTTCAGCGTAACAGTCACCCGTGCCTTGATCACCTGATCTTCTCCTGATTTTACCCTTGCGGTGTCGATATTATTTCACGAGGCCGATATTACTTCACGAGGACAGGGCCGGTGCCGCGGATCGGTTCGTTTTCATTGATGATGCCGAGACGGCGCGCGACTTCGGAATAGGCTTCGAGAAGCCCGCCCATGTCGCGGCGGAACAGGTCCTTGTCCATCTTTTTCTGGGTTTCGATGTCCCACAGGCGGCAGCTATCGGGCGAAATCTCGTCGGCGAGGATGATGCGCATCATGTCCCCTTCGAAAAGGCGGCCGCATTCGATCTTGAAATCGACGAGCTGGATGCCGACACCGAGAAACAGGCCGGACAGGAAGTCGTTGACGCGGATGGCGAGCGCCATGATGTCGTCAAGCTCGGCCGGATTGGCCCAGCCAAAAGCCGTGATGTGCTCTTCGGAGACCATCGGGTCTTCCAGCTCATCCGACTTGTAATAGAATTCGATGATGGAGCGCGGCAGAACCACGCCTTCTTCGATGCCGAGGCGCTTCGACAGCGAGCCGGCAGCGACATTGCGCACGACGACTTCGAGCGGGATCATCTCCACTTCCTTGATCAACTGCTCGCGCATGTTGAGGCGGCGGATGAAGTGCGTGGGAATGCCGATCTTGTTCAGATGCGTGAAGACGTATTCGCAGATACGGTTGTTCAGCACGCCCTTGCCGTCAATGACTTCATGCTTCTTCTTGTTGAAGGCGGTCGCATCGTCCTTGAAGAACTGGATAAGCGTGCCTGGCTCCGGACCCTCGTAGAGGATCTTGGCCTTGCCTTCGTAAATACGGCGGCGACGGTTCATAATTGCAGGTCTCTTGGTTGACGCCGATTCTGGTGGCGTTGCGTTTGGTCTTTGAAGCGGTCCCATAAAGGAAAAGAGTGCATTCTACAATGCGGCTCGCATATTTCCCTTCAATTCTTGTGACAGGCCGGGGAAACCGCTGCGCCCTGAAATGAGGCTTCCGGGGCTGATCGAAGGGGAGGCGGTCCGCAGGGCCGGCGCCGTCAGGGCTCGACAGCCTTCAGGCGGCTCAAAAACTGCGCGAAGACCATACCGCCTTCCGGCCACGGACCATGGCCGGACTCGGTGTTGATATGGCCGGACATGCCGGCGTCGATCAAAAGCGAGCCCCAGGCGGCGGCAATGTCATCGGCATGTTCATAAGAGCCGAAAGGATCGTTGCGGCTGGCGATGGTGATCGCCGGGAAAGGCAGCGGATCGCGCGGGTAAGGCCCGAACGTCATCAGGTGCTTCGGCCGGATATCGGGATTGGCGACATCGGGCGGCGCGACGAGCAGCGCGCCGAACACTTT
The DNA here is from genome assembly GCF_027871645.1 of Agrobacterium sp. ST15.13.015. Classification (NCBI taxonomy): domain Bacteria; kingdom Pseudomonadati; phylum Pseudomonadota; class Alphaproteobacteria; order Hyphomicrobiales; family Rhizobiaceae; genus Agrobacterium; species Agrobacterium sp. ST15.13.015. The sequence goes on along the minus strand of NZ_JAQAHF010000010.1, from coordinate 206,218 downwards.
CCTGCCGATTTCCGGTAGGGCATGGATGACGGTCGGCACACCAAGCGAATGGGCGACGAGGACGATGGGTCTGGTGGAGGCATTGACCTCTTCCACCAGCCGGGCGACCCAGTCTTCCTTCACGGGTTTGGACCATTCGGCCTGCTCGACGCGGCGGGCGGTGGAAAGCTTGCGCTCCCAGCGGCTCTGCCAGTGGTCGGGGCCGGAATTGGTATAACCGGGGACGATCAGGATATCTGCTTCTGAAACTTTCATGCGCCCATATCTGTGTTGCGATGCCGCCGCGATCAAGGTCGCGGCGGCATTAACTTCAAGGTCTCAAACTCAGCTCAAGTCTCAGGCGTTGCCGAAGACGCGGGTGAAGATCGTGTCGACATGCTTGGTGTGGTAGCCGAGGTCGAACTTTTCGCGGATCACCTCTTCGGGAAGTGCGGCGCGCACTTCCTCGTCACCCAGCAGCTCCTCAAGGAAATCGGCGCCCTGTTCCCAGACCTTCATGGCGTTGCGCTGTACCAGACGGTAAGCGTCTTCGCGCGATACGCCGGCCTGCGTCAGCGCCAGGAGAACGCGCTGCGAATGCACGAGGCCGCGGAACTTGTTCATGTTCTTCAGCATGTTGTCCGGATAGATCACCAGCTTTTCGATGACGCCGGCCAGGCGGTTCAGCGCGAAATCCAGCGTGACAGTGGTGTCGGGGCCGATGGCGCGTTCGACGGAGGAGTGGCTGATATCGCGCTCGTGCCACAGAGCCACGTTTTCCATGGCCGGAACGACCGACATGCGCACCAGACGGGCAAGGCCGGTCAGGTTTTCGGTCAGAACCGGGTTGCGCTTGTGCGGCATGGCGGACGAGCCCTTCTGGCCGGGAGAGAAGAACTCTTCCGCTTCCAGAACCTCGGTGCGCTGCATGTGGCGGATTTCGATGGCGACGTTTTCAATCGACGAAGCGATGACGCCGAGGGTTGCGAAGAACATGGCGTGGCGGTCACGCGGGATGACCTGCGTGGAGACCGGCTCGGGAATTAGGCCGAGCTTGGCACAGACATGTTCTTCGACGCGCGGGTCGATATTGGCGAAGGTGCCGACGGCGCCGGAGATCGCACCCGTGGCGATTTCCGCACGGGCATTAACGAGGCGCTCACGGTTGCGGTACATCTCGGCATAGAAGCGGGCAAAGGTCAGGCCCATGGTGGTCGGCTCGGCATGGATGCCGTGGCTGCGGCCGATGCGCACCGTGTTCTTGTGTTCGAAGGCGCGGGTCTTCAGCGCCGCCAGCACCCGGTCCATATCGGCGAGCAGCAGATCGGCGGCGCGTACGAGCTGGATGTTGAGCGTGGTGTCGAGCACGTCCGACGAGGTCATGCCCTGATGCACGAAACGGCTGTCGGGGCCGACAAATTCGGCAAGATGGGTGAGGAAGGCGATGACGTCATGCTTGGTGACGGCTTCGATCTCATCGATGCGGGCGACGTCGAAGGTGGCGCTGCCGCCCTTTTCCCAGATGGTCTGGGCAGCGGACTTCGGGATAACGCCGAGTTCGGCAAGTGCGTCACAGGCATATGCCTCGATCTCGAACCAGATGCGGAACTTTGTTTCCGGCGACCAGATGGCGACCATTTCCGGCCGGGAATAACGAGGGATCATGGCAATGACTTTCTTTGTGGAGGAATTTTGCTGCCCGTTTAGCAAAGTGTTCCGGTAATCTCAATCTATCAAGCTACATGCCTCTGTTGCTCGTTGCGCACGTCGGCAGAGGATCGCGCCCGCAGGCAGGAGCGGAACGATGGCAAAGGGAAAATATAAGCCAGGGCCGAGAATGCAGAACTGGTAAATCGCGCCGAGCGATGTGAAGAGCTGCTGGAAAAACCAGATGCGGGAGAATGCCGGCGCGTGCCATTGCGCATAAAAAATACGGTATTCGAAAGCGAAAAACGCCGCCGCAACTGCCAGCGTGAAAAAAGCGATGGCAAGACAGGCCGCCACGAAACGCAGCGGCAGGGCGGCTGAAGCAGGGAGAAGGTGCAGCGCCGCCATGGCCAGCAGCCAGCCGAAGAGGCCGCCCGCGAAGAAAAGCATGATGATGTCGGCGGCATGGTCGGTTTCCAGCCGGTTCCTGACATAGAGGCCGATAGCGGCGGCGGCGCTGGAACAGACGGCCCAGACAAGCGCGCCGAGCAGCGGAAACAGCGCTGCCGAAGCCGTGTCACGGAAACCCCGCCTGTCGCTTTCCATGCCGATCCCCCAACGCCTTGCCGTGCGCCCTTCGGCGGCGGCGGTTATGTCCGCGCGGCTTCCGCTGCGTGGCGCAGTTGCGCGACCGTCTTGCGGTAGTCGGCGACGCCGTCGCCCTTGAAGATGGCCGAGCCGGCCACCAGCGCATTTGCACCGGCGGCAACGATCGCGCCTGCGGTTTCCGCCGTCACGCCGCCATCCACTTCGAGTTCGATCGGCCGATCGCCGATCATGGCCTTTGCCGCGCGGATCTTGTCCAGCATGGCCGGAATGAACTTCTGCCCGCCAAAACCGGGATTGACGCTCATGATCAGGACGAGATCGACATCATCAAGCACGTTTTCGATGACCGAAAGCGGTGTTGCGGGGTTGAGCGTCACGCCGGCCTTTCTACCGAGCCCGCGGATCGTCTGCAGTGAGCGGTGCAGGTGAGGCCCGGCTTCGGCATGCACGGTGATGCTGTCACAGCCCGCCTTGGCGAAGGCTTCGAGATAGGGATCGACGGGTGCGATCATCAGATGGCAATCGAAGAAGGCCATGCTGTGCGGCCGCAGCGCCTTGATGACATCCGGCCCGAAGGAGATGTTGGGGACGAAATGGCCATCCATCACATCGAGATGAATCCAGTCCGCGCCCGCTTCCGTGACATCGGCGACTTCCTGTCCGAGCTTGGCGAAATCGGCAGCCAGAATGGACGGGGCTATGCGGATGGGCAGGGACATGGGGCAAACTCCTCTCGACGCGTTGCGTAAGCTGCCTTTAACACCAAGTATCGGGGTTTGAAACGGCCGGTCGCGCGGTTGCCGGCGGTTTTCAGCTGCGTTTCCTCGAATTTTCGGCGGCGCGGGTTTCGCCTATTGTCTTTCAGCCTTGTCCGCCGGTTCGAAGCGCTGGCCGTTCCATCGCTGCAGGCGATAGGGATTGTCCGAAAGGTCATGCGACGGGTTGAAACCGAGATCGCCGAGAACGGTTTTGAAAAGGGTGCCGCCCGCCAGTATCTCCGGCGCGGGTTTCGACTGCGCCTGTGTGGCTTCCGCAAGGGCGGCGGTGAGTTCCGCTGCCGCATAGGCCGGCAGGACGTAACCTTCCGGCTCGATGCCGGCGCCGCGCAGTTCGCCGGCAACCGCCTGGGCCGATGGCAGGGTATCATAGGCCGGGCGGGTGACCGCCAGCACATTCGCGGCCAAGGGGACCGGATTGTTGGCCGCATTCATGGCATCGCCGCCCATGAGGGTGAGGGGAATGTTCTCCGACCCCGCGTCTCTGGCAATGATGGCGACGTCGTTGCGTTCCGCGCCGACGAAGACATGGGAAATGCCGGTGCGCGCCAGCCGGCGCACCAGCGCCACCTGCTGTTCCTGGTTGGGACGCATCGTATCGGCAAGGGTGGGCTTCAGGCCGTTTTCCTCGAGCGACGAGCGGATGCGGTCGACCAGCTCGCGGCTGTAGATCGTGCCGTCATCCACAAGTCCGATGGAATGTCCCTTCCAGTCGCGCAGGATGATCTCCGCGATCCTGTCCGATTCGGCCCTGTCAGACGGGGCGAGGCGAAAGAGCGGCCAACCGTATTTCAGGGCGTCTTCCATCAGGATCGGCGCGCGGCTGGAAAGCGTGATGGCGGGAATGGCGGCCGCTTTCAGCGGTGGCAGAACATCCTGAAGCGTTTCGGTGCACAAGAAACCGATTGCGGTGCTGACCTTGGCGGCCACGAGGCCATCGGCAATGGCGCCGCCGCTGCCATCTTCGCAGCTTTCATGGATTTCGACGACATCCAGCCCGAGCTTTGCCGCCGCCGCCTTCGCACCCTGCCGTACCTGCTGCCCCAGAAGTTCGTAAGGACCGCTCTGGGGCGCAACAATGCCAATCGATGCCGCGCTTGCTGAGCCCGCAAGGGCAAAACCGGCGATGATCGTTAGCAGGCGAAGTGAAAGCATGACGTGATAGAAATCCTGTTGTCCCGGCTTGATGTTTATCGGCAACAACCGGTTTTCCAAAGGAAAAATACGCGCGCTTCACGGACATTCCCGCAAAACCATCAAATTGCCCCGTGTGTCTGCATTGTTTGTGAGGATCAGCTCGCCGATCTTTTGCTGGTTTCCGGGCTTGTGCGCCTGGAGAGCAACTCCTCTCCAAGGCTTTGCTCTACCCACGGCAACTGGGACATAAGATCGTTCCAATCGAAGGATGAGCCGGCGCGGCGGGTCAAATTATTATGCCATCTGGTCAACTCCGCGAAGCGCTGATCGTCGGTTATCCTCACCTCATGGTCGCGGTAAACTTTGTTGATCAATCTTCCGAGAGGATTGATCAGATCCACTAAAAGCTGATGTGAGCTATAGTCTGCGCTCGCCGATTGCCCACCTTCGAACATATCTCCATGTCCCGTCACCAGCCATGATATGTTCACGCCAAATTCCCTGTGGTACGCGGAAAGCAGTTCGGCATCGGGCACGCGTTCGCCCCGCTCATAATGCGCCAGCCCGCTTTTGCTGATTGCCAGTCGGTTGGCGAAGACATCCCGGTCATCGATATCGAACGCCGCCCTCACAGCACGGAGGCGTTTTCCTAGGGCTGTCTTGGGCTCGACTTCTTTCCTGGCCAAATTCCTTCAAATTAAATCACAAATGGAGTTTACAAAAATCCAAATGTAATTTAATCCTCTCTGTGTTCGCATGTCATTCATTGGGAGCGCGTCTGCCAGGACGCACTTGTTTTAATAGGTTATTTAGCACTGTGTTAAAGGCATCAGCAAGATAGAGCGCACGCTTCGTTCCATTGCATAGAATCAAATATCTCGCCGTTGAATGCTTGATGATCGTTCGCGGTCTTCAAGACGATTCGATTGTGAAGCGTTGACGACAATTTCTGGAGACACAGATCTCTAAAAAGGCGGCCGCGATGCGCGTTGAAAGGTCAGGGTTGCTACGCAAAGTATTCGGTTCGGCGACTAAGGGCCTTGCAATGCTCGTTTTGTGCCCATTTATTTTGTTGTTCGCGATTGTCGTGATGGCGATGGTCGTGATTTCCCCCGCGATAAAGCCAAGAGAAGAAAGACATCACTGATCGGAATTTCTTCCACGCCAAATGTATTTGGCAGCCAACGGCGTACCATCATGGAAAGAAAATGGAGAATATTGTCAAAAATATCATAATTTATTTTAGGTGCAGGTTTTTATTATTGGTTTTAATCGTCTCCATTTTAATGTGGGGGCTTATCATTCTTGGCATCCGACTGATTATATCGAAGCTGTAACTGCATGAATTCAGGGATTTAACATCGCAATGGGATGTTGCCTCCGTGCAGCCTCGAGTCTGCGTCGGAAAAAACGCCACATGCGTCAATTTTAAGTTGTTTTTACCGTCGGAGGCTGAAGATGATCGTTGTCGTTGATTTCCCACAGAATCTTAATCATCTACCTGTTTCCAAGGCGAGAAGACGTCAGCGAGGATGAACGACGGTATTGCTTTATAAAACTATTATATTTGTGGAGTAGAGATGCAATTTGGGAAACGTGAGCTATTAAGTCTGCCTTCTAGAGTGCAGCCCACAAAAATGCACATTTTATTCCCATTTTCCTAACTTGCTGATATATATTCAAAATATGTAAAGCTTCATGGCGCGCGCAAGTTTTTCCTCGCGGTTTTTTCGCATTTGCGAGAAGATTTGCTTGACGGAAAGTAAATGATTAGCTTAGATGTAACTGTTTCAGGGGACGACTGAAATTGGCTGTAATAGGCCTCGGAAAGTGTTCCGAATATAAGCACTGCCAGACTATATTGGGTTTCATATTCTATTTTTTTCATTACGTATAAACCGCTTCGGGAAACTGGGGCGGTTTTTTACGTGGAGCTAATTTAAGCAATTTAAAATTGAATTAGGAAACTCCTGCGCAAAGACGTTCTTTCATTTTCGAATTTATGGAAAAGATATCGCGCGGAGGGAGCGACGCTGGCTCCGAAGTACACATCAAAATAACTGCTTGATAATGCCGGTTGACGGACATTATCGCCTGCGAGCGAGTTCGGTCGGCCGTCTGTGCGGCTTTATTTAAGGGCGGCCAGGGCGTCCCTGGCAAAGGCGGAGATGGGTTCGGGAAGCTTATCCGGATCGAACCAGCCGATGGCGGAAAGCTTGTCGGGTTCGGTCAGTGCCGGCTCACCCTGCGCATCGTGGGTGACGAAGATCAGCGAAACCCAGTGGTGGCGATCTTCCGGATCGATGAATTCGCTATGGCAGAGGAATTCGACGTTGCCGATCTTGAGCCCGGTTTCTTCTTCGGCCTCGCGGCGTGCCGCGGCGAGGGAAGTTTCAAGGTGATCGACCTTGCCGCCCGGAATGCTCCAGTATCCGGCTTCCGGCGCCTTCAGACGCCGGCATAAAAGCACGCGGCCGTCACGCATGATGGCGAGGCCGACGCCGACACCCGGAAAATCGAGACCTGGCCTGGAGGTCGGCGTCATGCTGTCCATTCCCGCGGTCAGGCCTTGGCGTTGGCCACGATCAGCATGAAAGCGGGGATGTCGTCGCCGAAGCCAACCGGTGTCGGGCCATCGTCATGGTCGCGATAATGGCGGCGGCGGTCGCGGTTGTCGTCATTGGCGTGCAGCGGATTGCGGCTGTTGCGGTCGGAATTGCGCGGGGTCTTTTCCTGCTTGCGTTCTGCTTTCACCTTGTCGTCTCCATGAGCCGCGATGTCCGTGTCCGCAGCGGATTGTGCACCCTGATTGATGTTTTCGACCGGCGCTGCGTCGCGACGGTTGCGGTCGCGGCCCCTGCCGCCCCGTTCCTTGCCCCGGCGGCCGGAATTGCTTTCAAAGCTTTCCATGGGCGCGGGAAGGGTGGAGAGGTCACCGTTCTGCCACTCGATCTTTTCGCCGATCAGCTTTTCGATCGCGTCGAGATACTTCGTGTCGCTCCTGGTGACGATGGTGAAGGCCTTGCCCGAGCGGCCGGCACGACCGGTACGGCCGATGCGGTGGACATAGTCTTCCGAATGAATGGGAATATCGAAGTTGAAGACGTGGCTGACATCGGGGATGTCCAGGCCGCGTGCGGCAACGTCGGAGGCGACGAGCAGCTTCAGATTGCCGTCCTTGAAGTTCTGCAGCATCGTGGTGCGCGAACGCTGGTCCATGTCGCCATGCAGCGCGCCGACGGAAAAACCGTGACGGTCGAGCGAACGGAAGAGGTCGGCCACATCCTTCTTGCGGTTGCAGAAGATGATGGCGTTCTTCAGTTCGGCTTCTTCGGCGCGGACGAGATCGCGCAGCACGGCGCGCTTTTCATAGTCCTTGTTGTGCGCGGCAACGATGCGCTGGGCAACGGTCTTTGCCGTGGAGGAGGGCTTGGCGACCTCGACACGAACGGGGTTCTGCAGGAACCGGTCGGCCAGCTTCTGGATTTCCGGCGGCATGGTGGCCGAGAAGAACAGCGTCTGCCGGGTAAACGGGATCATCTTGGCGATACGCTCGATATCGGGAATGAAGCCCATATCCAGCATACGGTCGGCTTCGTCGATGACGAGGATTTCCACGCCGGTCATCAAAAGCTTGCCGCGCTCGCAATGGTCGAGAAGGCGGCCGGGGGTGCAGATCAGCACATCGGCGCCGCGCTCAAGCTTGCGGTCCTGGTCTTCGAAGGAAACGCCGCCGATCAGGAGCGCGACGTTCAGCTTGTGATTCTTGCCGTATTTCTCGAAGTTCTCCGCCACCTGCGCTGCCAGCTCACGGGTCGGCTCAAGGATCAGCGTGCGCGGCATTCTGGCGCGGGCGCGGCCCTTCTCGAGCAGGGTGAGCATCGGCAGAACGAAGGACGCGGTTTTGCCCGTGCCGGTCTGTGCGATACCGCAGATATCACGCTTTTCCAGTGCCGGCGGAATGGCGCCAGCCTGAATGGGTGTCGGCGTCGTGTAGCCGGCATCTGCAATAGCGGAAAGAACTTTTTGGCTCAGGCCAAGATCAGAGAATGTTGTCAAAGGAAGAACTTTTTCCGTTCTGGTTCGGTAAGAACACCTGCGTGCCGCGACGGCACTTGCAAAGACTTGGCGCGGGGATATGCCCAAATTGCCGGAAAGTCAAGGAAACAACGGGAAAAGCGCGCGAAACAGCGGGGTTCGGGCGGGGCATCTTGGCCTTTGGTGCAGATTTCAGCGATTTATCGTAAAAAGCGCAAAAAAAGCATTAAAATCGGGCTGCTATTTTAAATAGGTTTTGAGTTCCGTTCCGGCGATCAGGAACCGCATCGGATCGACTGGCGTATCGTTGCGGCGCACCTCGTAATGCACATGCGGACCGGTGGAGCGGCCGGTGCTGCCGGCGCGGCCGATGACGTCGCCGGCCTCGACCCTGTCGCCGGCTTTCACCAGAATCGCGGAGAGATGGCCGAATCGCGTCGAGACGCCCTGGCCGTGATCGATTTCTACCATATTGCCGTAGCCGCCGGAATTTTCCGCGACCGTCACCTTGCCCGCGCCGGTGGATTTGACGTCAGCACCGGTTTCAGCACGAAAATCGATGCCGGTATGCAGGGCCGGGCGGCCGAGAAACGGATCCATCCGGTTGCCGAATCGGCTGGTGATCGCCCGGCCAGGGGCCGGGTTGCCGAAGGGCAGGGTGGTCGCGGTTTCCTTGACGATGTCGAGCCGGTTCAACGCATTGTCGAGATTGGTGAGCGACAGGTTGAAAGGATCGGTGTCACCGCGCTCGGGGTCGGCATAGGGGCCGCCTATGTCATCGTTGCCGTTCTCTTCGATTTTCAGGCCTGCCTGCCGGATGATGTCCTGCATCGCATTCGCCTTGTCCTCGGCGTCGCTGGTCAGTCTGGCGATGCGCGATATCTGCTGGCGTTCGATATCCTTCAGCGACAGTGTCACCTTGGAAAACACCCGGTCGGCCCGGTCGGACGGCGTTTCGCCGGCTTCGGGTACATAGGCGGCGCGTCTGTCCGGTGTGGCGGGCTTTTCCGCCTGCGGCTTGCGTGGCGTCATCAGCTTTTCGATGGCTGAAAGGCCGCCGGAGAGGTCAGCGCGTTTTTCCGGCGCCATGGCGTTCGAAAGAGAAGAGGGCGCGGCCGGGGAGGCGGCGATGCCGGAATTTTCGGCGCGCTCCAGCAATTCGCTCATTCGGCCGTGCCGCGAGGTCAGCGCCGCCTGCTGTTCCAGCAGCTTTTCCACTTTCTTTTCAACGACCTGTTGATCGAGCAATTGCCGGGAGGTGACACGGTCCACCTGAGCTCTCAGCGCTGCAATGCGGTCTTCATAGTCGTTCTGCATGCGGGTCTGGCGGGCCATGGTCGCGCCGATCAGGTCGTCACGCAAAATGAGATAGCCTGTGGCTCCGAGATAACCGAGCGAGAAAAGGCCGATCGTGCAGCCGGCAAGCGCCGCCATCCACGGACGGATGGTCATGTGCCGCACCCTGTCGCCGCGCGCGAGAATGAGCACGTGAGGCTCACGCTTTTTGCCGAATACCCGGTTTTCCGCCGTATCAGTCACAATCTCTCTCCGGACTGGCCGATTTCTTAAGGGAAATCATAATTCGTTAAGGTTAACGAAGTTTTGCCGGAGAGGCTTTTTGGCGGTGTCGGCTATTGGCTGACGGATGTGAGCGAGCGGTAAAAGGAAGGCGTCAGGCCGGCCTCGGCGCGGGCGATGTCGTTGAAGGGCGGTTTCAAAGGGCCGCGGAAATTCGCGCGCACCAGCTGCCTGAAGGTTGCGGCCGGTTCCTTCTTTTCACGGGCGCACAGGAACCGGAACCATTTCGCGCCGATGGCGACATGGCCCTTTTCGTCATTATAGATGACATCGAGAACGGCGGCGCTTTCGAGATCGCCCGTCTCACGCATCTTCGCCTGCAGGGAAGGGGTGACGTCCAGTCCGCGCGCTTCCAGGATGAGCGGGACGACGGCGAGCCGTGCGGTGAGATCGTTGCGGGTGGAATGCGCGGCCTGCCAGAGCCCGTCATGGGCCGGCAGATCGCCATAGTCGGCGCCGAGGCTTCTCAGCCTGTCCCGCACCAGCCGGAAATGTTTCGCCTCCTCGAAGGCGACCTGCATCCAGCCGTCGAAAAAGGAATGCGGCACCGGCTCGCTGGCATAACGGGCGACAATATCGAGCGCGAGATCGACGGCGTTGAGTTCGATATGGGCTATGGCGTGCAGCAGCGCGATGCGGCCCCTGACGCTGTGAAGGGAGCGGCGTTCCACGGCGGTTGGCGGCACGAGTTCCGGTTTCTCGGGTCTGCCCGGCCGCTCGGGCAGCGGCGGGTCGAGAGGCGAGCGCAGCGACAGGCGGCGCTCGAACCAGCGTGTCGCCGTTTCCTGCGCGAGTGCGGTCTTTCTGTCGAGATCGGCGCTCACGATGGCATCCGTCGCGCCGCCTCGCAGCGAGATGATTTTGAACGGGGGCGTCACGACGGGTTGGTCCCTCAGAGCTTCTTGACAGCTTCGAGAACGGCCTGGGCGTGGCCCGCGACCTTCACCTTGTTCCAGATTTCCGCGATTTTTCCATCCGGGGCAACGAGGACGGTCGTGCGTTCGACGCCCATGTATTTTTTGCCATACATGCTTTTTTCCTTCCAGACGCCATAGGCTTCCAGAACCTTCCTCTCTTCGTCGGAAGCGAGCATGACGGATAGCGAATGTTTTGCCGCAAACTTGTCGTGGCTTTTGACGCTGTCGGGCGAAATGCCGATGACGACGGCGTTGGCTGCCTCGAATTCGCCGCCCAGCGCGCTGAAGTCGATGGCTTCTGCGGTGCAGCCGGAAGTATCGTCCTTCGGATAGAAATAGAGGATGACGGCCTTGCCTTGCAGTTTGGACAATGTCACCGTCCCTTCACCGTTGCGGGGCAAAGTAAAATCGGGAGCCGGGCCGCCAATCGTCAAGTCTGTCATAATCTACCTTTCTTTCGCCGGGATGTTGAGGAAAAGTCGCCACATTCGATATATAGCGAAACCGCGCGTCGTCCAGATCACTATTTAGATTTCAGGTCGAACGATCTTAAATCTCAATCGTTATCCGGGCTAAAGAATTAAAGCGGGATTCCGGACGAAAACCGCTTACACTTTTCGCCATCCCGCTTCGGTGTTGCGGCGAAACAAAGCTATTCAAGGGCAAATACGGGCGTATGGCTGAAGTCAGGGGTGAAAAGGTCAAGTTCGGCAGACGCGATATCATTGCGCTGCACGATCTTCCTTCGGCGCAGGCCGAAGATCCCATCATCGTGCATTGCCCGGCGCCGCGCTCCATGGTGCGCGCCTTCATCAAGCTTTTCGCAGCGCTTTTCGTGCTGGCCTTCCTGTCCATCGGCGGCATCATTCTTTCCGTCGAGACGGGATCGATCGACGCGACGCTTTCCAGCCAGGCGCAGCAGGCGCTGGAAAGGGCACTCGGCCCCCATTACAGCGCGCGGATCGGTTCTTCGGCGATCAGGTTTTCCACCGGGCTGCGCCTTGCGCTGGTGGCGGAGGACGTGGATATCATCGAGAAGGAATCCGGCCAGCATATGAGCCGGGCGCGGGCAATCGGCATGGCGCTCGATCCGCTTGCGCTTCTGACCGGCCGTGTCTCGGTGGAAAGCCTCGAGGCCGACGGGATGGAGCTCGATACGGCCCTTTTGCCCAAGGGTAACGGGTTCGATCTCGCCAGCGTCAAGCTCGACGCCGTGCCGCAGCAATTGCAGGAGGCCTTCGGGCAGCTCGACAAGCTCGCTCAGGCTTTTCTGAGCAGCGGAACCGAGGAAATCGATATTTCCAGCGTTTCGATTCACCTGCCACCCGGAGAGTTGGGCAAGCCGCGCACCGTCGAAGTGCGTGAACTGTCGCTGACGCCCGATCAGCAGGGCGGATATTCGCTCGATGGAGAAACGCTATTCAACGGTGAAATTGCCAGCGTGTCGCTGCAGACTTCGGGATCGGGTGGCCGGATAGACGGTTTTGAAGCCCGCATCGACGGTTTCGATATCGGCCCGTTTCTTGAGAAATACGATCCCGACGGAAATCTCCATGAAGGCCTGAACGTCAAGACGGGTATCAATATTGTCGCTCGGCGCGCCATGGAAGGGCAGGAGCCACAGCTGGAGATTGCGCTCGGCCTCGGCAATGGAACGCTGATGATCGGCGGCGAGTCCCAGACCTTTACGGCTGGCAACGTCCACGCGCGTTATGACTTTGCCAAAAGCACCCTTGTCATCGACAATTCGCGGCTGGAGCTTGGGCGGACAATTCTTCCGGTCGCCGGTGAAATCAGCGATACGGAAGAAGGTTTCGGCCTTTCGCTGCGGATCGACAACGCCGTTGCTTCGTCCGAAGCTTCGGGCGAGGCCCCGGTTCCTTTCAGCCTGAAGGCGGACGGGCATTTTACGGCGGCGACGAAGCAGCTCGACGTTCCCTCGCTTTATGTGACAGGCCCGCTCGGAGACATGGCGGGATCGCTGAAAATCCGGTTCGGCCAGGGGTCGCCGGAAATCAGCTTCGGCGGGCAGATTCCGAAGATGGAGGCCACGGCGGTCAAGCAGCTCTGGCCGTTCTGGATGGCGCACAAGCCGCGCGACTGGGTGGTCTCCAATCTCTACGGCGGCACCGTCACCAATGGTTCAATCGCTATCTTCATACCGCAAGGGCGGATGTGCGGCCCCGGTTGCCCGCTGGTGCTCGGCGAAAGCGAAATGCAGATCCGTTTCGATATAGACGATACGCGTCTCAATACCACCGGCGACATTCCACCGTTGCGCGATGTCGACGCGCATTTCGATCTCGTGGGCGGCAAGATGGCCGTCGATATCAAGCGGGGAACATCCTATTTCCCGTCGAACCGGTCGCTTGCGCTGGAAAACAGCCGTTTTCTCATTTCCGCTGTTTACGACAAGCCGCTGCTCGGAAATCTCGAACTGAACGTTTCGGGCTCGGCCGATGCCGTGGCCGAGCTTGCGGCGCTCAAACCCATCAATGCGCTCAAGAATACGCAGTTCAAGCCGGAGGATTTCACCGGCGATGTCAAAGCCCATGCTAACCTGACCGTTGGCCTGCTTTCCAGCCATAACCCGCCTCCGCCGGTGTGGACGGCCGATCTCGATCTGAAGAACCTGTCGCTGACCAAGCCCTTTGCGGGCCACAAGGTGACTGCGCTCGACGGTTTCATGACGCTGGACGACCGACAGCTCAAACTGGAGGGCAGAGGCCGCGTGGACGACGTGCCGATGGACATCGTGATGACGGAGCCGGTGAGTAAGAACAGCGATATCGCGCCGACGCTGTCGCTGAAGGCAAGCTTGAACGAAACGCAGGTTGCCAAGCTCGCTCCGGAACTTTCCACGGTCCTCGGCGGCACGACGGCGATTGAAATCGACGGCGCCGACCCGAAACGCCAGGATATCCGGCTCGATCTGACCAAGGCGTCGATCATTCTGCCGGGGCTCGGCTGGAGCAAGGGCATCGGCATTCCCGCCAGCGCCGCCTTCACCATGGAAATGGGAGACGGGCGCACGACGATCAGCGACTTCTCGCTCGACGGCGACGGCTTCGGCGCTGCCGGCGATATCGCCTTCAGCAAGAACGGGCTGATTTCCGCCGATCTCAGCCGCGTGCAGCTTTCGCCCTCCGATAATTACGCCGTTTCGGTCGCCGCTTCGAAGAACGGCTATATCATCAATGCATCGGGGAAATCCGCCGATGTCAGGCCTTTCCTCTCGAAGCTTCGCAGCTCTTCCGGCAGCGGCGACGGGACGTCGCGTTCGCAGCCATCCCTTGCCATCAAGACGCAATTCGACAAGGTCTACGGGTTCAACGATGAAATCCTTGCCAATGTCAGTTCCGATGTCAGCGTGCGGGATGGCAAGGTTCGCTCCGTCGATTTCCGTGGCGTCACCGGCAACGGCCAGGCGGTGGTGGCGCAGACTGTCAATCGCGGGGCGACGGGAACCGTGACGCTGACCAGCAGCGATGCGGGTTCGCTTGCCCGTTTCGCCAATATCTACAGCCGCATTCGTGGCGGCCTTCTCAACCTTGCGCTGACGACCTCCAATGGCAGCGACTGGAGCGGATCGCTCGACCTGCGCAATTTTGCCGTCGTCAACGAAGCCAAGCTGCAGGACATTGTCGCCACGCCGACGGGCGAGGACGGCAGGAGCCTCAACAATGCGGTGCGCCGCAATATCGATGTCAGCTCGGAAAAATTCCAGCGCGGTTTTGCCCGGGTCGTTTACGTCAACGGTTCGGTGGCGGTGGAAAACGGCGTCGTGCGCGGCGAGCAGATTGGTGCGACTTTCCAGGGGCTTTTGAAGGACCAGAGCGGCCGTATGGACATGACCGGCACCTTCATGCCCGCCTATGGCCTGAACCGGCTGTTCGGCGAGCTGCCCTTCATCGGCATCTTCCTCGGCAATGGCCGCGACCGGGGCTTGCTCGGCATCACTTTCAAGCTCTCCGGCCAGACGGACCAGCCGAAGCTGACGATCAATCCGCTTTCGCTGATCGCGCCGGGCGTCTTCCGGCAGATTTTCGAGTTCCAATAAAAAAAGGGCCGCTTTCGCGGCCCTTGGTAACAGGTCTGGCGCGGGTGTCACGCCGGGCGAACCAGAACGTGCTTCTTCTTGCCGACCGACAGCTTGATGACGCCGTCGCCGGTGATTTCACCGGAACCGACCGTCTGGCGCTCATCCGAAACGCCAATGTCGTTGATCTTTACCGCACCGCCCTGAACGTGGCGGCGGGCCTCGCCGTTCGAGCCGGCGAGGCCGGCGCGGACGATGAGCGACAGGACGCCGAGGCCGGCTTCGAGTTCGGATGCCGGAACCTCGATGGAGGGCAGGTTTTCGGCGAGCGCACCTTCTTCGAAGGTCTTGCGCGCCGTCTCGGCCGCTTCTTCCGCCGCCGCGCGGCCATGCAGGATGGCCGTCACTTCGGTCGCGAGGATTTTCTTCGCCTCGTTGATCTCCGATCCGCCAAGGGCGGCGAGACGGGCGATCTCATCCATCGGCAGCGTGGTGAAGAGTTTCGCAAAGCGAACCACGTCCGCATCTTCCGTGTTGCGCCAGTATTGCCAGAAATCATAGACCGGCAGCAGGTCCTTGTTCAGCCACACCGCGCCGGAAGCCGACTTGCCCATCTTCGCACCGGAGGAGGTGGTCAGAAGCGGCGAGGTCAGGGCGTAGAGCTGCGGTGTCCCCATGCGGTGACCGAGATCGATGCCGTTGATGATGTTGCCCCACTGGTCGGAACCGCCCATCTGCAGGCGGCAGCCGGTGCGCTGGTTCAGCTCCACGAAATCGTAGGCCTGCAGGATCATGTAGTTGAATTCGAGGAAGGACAGTGACTGTTCGCGGTCGAGGCGCGTCTTCACGCTGTCGAAGGACAGCATGCGGTTGACCGAGAAGTGGCGGCCGACATCGCGCAGGAATTCGAGGTAGTTGAGGCCGCGCAGCCAGTCGGCATTGTTGATCATCAGTGCCGGGTTCTCGGCGCGATCGTAATCGAGGTAGTTGGCGAAGACATGCTTGAGCGAGGTGATGTTGTCTTCGATCATGTCGATGGTCATCAGCTTGCGGGCCTCTTCCTTGAAGGAGGGATCGCCGACCATGCCGGTGCCGCCGCCCATCAGCGAGATCGGCTGGTGGCCGGTCTTCTGCATCCAGTGCAGCATCATGATCTGGGTGAGGTGGCCGACATGCAAACTCGAAGCCGTCGGGTCATAGCCGATATAGGCGGTCACGGTTTCCTTGGCGAACAGTTCGTCGAGACCTGCCTCATCGGAGATCTGGTGAATGAAGCCGCGCTCATCGAGCGTGCGGAGGAAATCGGACTTGAACCTGGACATAACCTTTTACTTTCTGGTTTGATCTTTGCGGCCATCGAAAACCAATGACCGTCGCGGCTTTATCATTGTTTTTTGAAATGTGCACCCGTTTCGGCCATGAATGTCGGGATTCAAGCAAGCATGATTCGAGATTGCAGGGGAGCGGCAGGTGGGCGAGGTCAAAACGGCAATCGGGCTGATGAGCGGCACATCGATGGACGGCATCGATATTGCCCTTTTGCGCACGGATGGCGAAAGCGTGGTTCGGCATGGGCCGAGTGGGTATTTCCCCTATGATCCGGGCCTGCGCGCCATCTGGCAGAAGGCATTGGTCACCGCCAAAGCCATTCGTGAACGACGCGAACGTCCCGGCGATCTGGGTGAGGCCGAGCGCAAGCTGACGCTTGCCCATGCGGCGGCGGTGAAATCCTTCCTCCATCGTCACCGGCTCCAGCCCGGCGATATCGATGTGATCGGCTTTCACGGTCAGACGGTGCTGCACCGCCCGGACGAGGCGCTGACCGTGCAGATCGGCGACGGCGCGCTTCTGGCATCCGAAACCGGCATCGATGTGGTTTACGACATGCGGGCAAACGACATGGTCCATGGCGGGCAGGGCGCGCCGCTGATCCCGGCCTATCACATGGCGCTTTCCGCTAATCTGCCCGATGGGTTCGAAACGCCGGCCGTCTTCGTCAATATCGGCGGCATCTCCAATCTCACCTATATCGGTGAGGCGGGGCGGCTTGCCGCTTTCGACAGCGGCCCCGGCAATATGCTGATCGACCAGTGGATCGAGGCGCATACGGGCAAGGCCTTCGACAAGGGCGGCAAGACGGCGGCGGGTGGCAGCGTCGTCGCGTCGCTGGTGGTGCGTTATATGGAGAGCCCGTTTTTTTCAGCCAATATCCGTCGGTCGCTGGACCGCAGCGATTTCGTGCCGCCGAAAAAGGGGGAGGTCTCACTGGCGGATGGGGCGCGGACGCTGGCGCATCTGACGGGGGCTGCCATTCTGAAGTCGGCAAGTTATCTGCCGGAGGCGGCGAGGACCTACGTGGTCTGTGGTGGTGGGCGGTTGAACCCGGTGATCATGGAGGAGTTTGGTAACCTTGCCGCCAAGGTCGGCGCACGTGTGATTGCGGCGGAAGAGGCGGGGTTCGATGGCGGCGCGATGGAGGCGGAGGCCTGGGCCTATCTGGCGGTTCGGTCGGTCAAGGGTTTGCCGCTGACCTATCCCGGTACGACGGGGGTGAAGGAGCCGGTGACTGGGGGGTGTTGGTGCGATCGGAAGGACGATCATAGTATAGGACGGAGGGCTTGGCTCACCCCCCTCTGCCCTGCCGGGCATCTCCCCCTCAAGGGGGGAGATCGAATCGTGGCGACCTTCTGGTCATTTTAGACGTAGAAACTTGGGCGAGGAGCAGGCGTCTAGCTGATCTCCCCCCTTGAGGGGGAGATGCCCGGCAGGGCAGAGGGGGGGTAAGCCACACCCACCATCGATCATTGTCTTTAGATCAAAACCTACCCTGCCAATGCTCGGCCAATCACCGAATGCGCTTCGCCGCCGGTTCCGGCACGAGTTCGCCATTGAGGCGGCGGTCGAGATAGTCCTCGCATTCGCCCATCAGGTCGTCCACCTTGCCGTTGAAGAAGTGGTTGGCGCCGGGAACGGTGCGGTGGGTGATGAGGATGCCCTTCTGGGTCTTCAGCTTCTCCACCAGGCCGTTCACATCCTTCTCAGGCGCGACCTTGTCGCTATCGCCGTTGATGATGAGGCCCGACGACGGGCAGGGAGCGAGGAAGGAGAAGTCGTAGGTATTGGGCTGCGGCGCAATCGACATGAAACCTTCGATTTCCGGGCGGCGCATCAGGAGCTGCATGCCGATCCAGGCGCCGAAGGAGTAACCCGCGACCCAGCAGCTTTTCGAATCGGGATGCAGGCTCTGCACCCAGTCGAGCGCGGAAGCGGCATCGGAAAGCTCGCCGGCGCCATGGTCGAATTCGCCCTGGCTGCGGCCAATGGAGCGGAAATTGAACCGGAGCGTCGTGAAGCCGCGCTTCTGGAAAAGATAAAAGAGCTGATAGACGATCTGGTTGTTCATCGTGCCGCCAAACTGCGGGTGCGGATGAAGGATGATCGCGATCGGCGCGCTCTTTTCCTTGGAGGGTTGATAACGGCCTTCGAGGCGACCCGCAGGGCCGTTAAAGATGACTTCGGGCATTGGTACTCCGGTCGTGTTTTTTCATTCTCCAACCGCATTCTTCCGATGAGAAGACTTGACGAACTATGTCATCTTTTCTAGAACGCAGTTTAGAATAATTCGAAACTTTGCGTGTGCTAAAGCACTCGGGTGGTGTCATAAGGCAAGCGCAACTGTAATTTCAAGAAAAATGCGTTTTGGCGCATTGAAGATTGGATGAAGCCTCATCGTTATGACGGTTTTGACGCGGACATATATGGACTGGAACGCGACGGCGCCGCTTTTGCCCGCCGTGCGCGATGTTCTCGTCTCCGCGCTCGATCTTGCCGGCAATCCATCTTCCGTCCACCGGGAAGGGCGTGCCGCCCGCGCCGCCGTTGAGGGCGCTCGCCGCGAGGTTGCGGCACTTGTTGGCGCTGAGGCTGCACATGTCACCTTTACCAGCGGCGCGACGGAAGCCGCCAATCTGGTGCTGACACCGGATTTCAGGATGGGGCGCGCTCCAGTGCGCTATGGCCATCTTTATGTTTCAGCCATCGAGCATCCTGCCTTTCGCGAAGGCGGCCGGTTCGGCAAGGCTGACGTTACGGAAATTACCGTTACGTCAGCGGGCGTCATCGATCTTGCGGCACTTCAGGCGCTGCTGTCTTCGCACGATGCTTCCGCCGGCCTGCCGATGGTTGCCTGCATGCTGGTAAACAATGAGACCGGCATCCTCCAGCCGGTGGCGGAAGCGGCGCGGCTGGTGCACGCGGCGGGTGGATTGATGGTCATCGACGCCGTGCAGGCGGCAGGCCGGGTTCCGCTCGATATCAATGCGCTTGATGCCGATTTCATTGTCATCTCGTCCCACAAGCTCGGTGGCCCCAAGGGGGCTGGCGCTCTCATCTCGCGCGGCGAGGTGATGATGCCGAAGCCGCTCATCCATGGCGGCGGGCAGGAAAAGGGGCATCGTTCCGGTACGGAAAATACCCTGTCGGTTATCGGTTTTGGCGCCGCTGCCGCTGTTGCTGCCAAGAATCTCGAGGTTGAAGCGGCGCGTCTTGCCGCTCTGCGGGCGCGGCTGGAAGACGGCATGCGAGCGCGCGCGCCTGATGTGATCATCCACGGCGAGGACGTTGCCCGCGTCGGTAATACCACGTTTTTCACCCTGCCGGGCCTGAAGGCGGAAACGGGGCAGATCGCCTTCGATATCGAAGGTATTGCGCTGTCGGCCGGTTCGGCCTGCTCATCCGGCAAGGTGGGGGAAAGCCACGTGCTGACGGCTATGGGGCGCGATCCCAAGCTTGGCGCACTCCGGATTTCCCTTGGCCATGCGACGGACGAGGCGGACATCGAACGGACGCTTGCGGCGTTTGCGAAAATTGCCGGGCGGCGCAGGCTTTCCGGTCAGGCCGCTTAAAATGCGGCAAAGAATTGCGGAATAGCAATTTTCCGCTTGCCGGGATGTGTGAAAAGCGCCATCCCGCACTTACATGGGTATAAGCTCCGCCCCGCTTAACGGCGCGGTGACATTGCCCGAAGATGGATAAGGCGGCTTTCCGCCTTGATACGTTGACAAGCCACCGGACCTTGGCTCCGGCGAGATTGGAGAACGACATGGCAGCGGTTCAGGAAACGATCGATCAGGTCCGCCAGATCGATGTGGACCAGTATAAATACGGCTTCGAAACCAATATCGAAGTCGACAAGGCCCCGAAGGGTCTTTCGGAAGAGGTGATCCGTTTCATCTCGGCCAAGAAGCAGGAGCCGGAATGGATGCTGGAATGGCGTCTTGAGGCTTACAAGCGCTGGCTGACGATGGAAGAGCCGACCTGGGCGCGCGTCAGCTACCCCAAGATCGACTTCAACGATCTCTATTATTACGCCGCGCCGAAAAGCACGCCCGGCCCGAAGTCGCTCGATGAAGTCGACCCGGAGCTGCTGAAGGTCTATGAAAAGCTCGGCATTCCGCTGAAGGAACAGGAAATCCTCGCCGGCGTCGAAAAGCGTCAGGTTGCGGTGGATGCCGTGTTCGACAGTGTCTCCGTCGTCACCACCTTCAAGGCGGAACTGGCGAAGGCCGGCGTGATCTTCATGTCGATCTCGGAAGCCGTGCGCGAGCATCCGGAACTGGTGAAGAAATATCTGGGCTCTGTCGTTCCGACGACGGACAATTTCTACGCAACGCTGAACTCGGCCGTCTTCACCGACGGTTCCTTCGTCTTCGTGCCGAAGGGTGTGCGGTGCCCGATGGAGCTTTCCACCTATTTCCGCATTAACGAGAAGAACACCGGCCAGTTCGAGCGCACGCTGATCATCGCCGAAGAGGGTGCTTACGTCTCCTATCTGGAAGGCTGCACCGCGCCGCAGCGCGACGAGAACCAGCTTCACGCCGCCGTTGTTGAACTCGTGGCTCTCGACGATGCCGAAATCAAATATTCCACCGTCCAGAACTGGTATCCGGGCGACAAGGAAGGCAAGGGCGGCATCTACAACTTCGTGACCAAGCGCGGCGATTGCCGGGGCAACCGCTCGAAGATTTCGTGGACACAGGTGGAAACCGGCTCGGCCATCACCTGGAAATACCCGTCCTGCATTCTGCGCGGTGACGACAGCCGCGGCGAGTTCTATTCGATCGCGGTTTCCAATGGCCATCAGCAGATCGACTCTGGCACCAAGATGATCCATCTCGGCAAGAACACGTCGAGCCGCATCATCGCCAAGGGCATCGCCGCCGGTTTCTCGGAAAACGTCTATCGCGGCCAGGTGTCGGCCCACCGCAAGGCGACCAACACGCGCAACTTCACGCAGTGCGACAGCTTGCTGATCGGCGACAAGTGCGGCGCGCATACCGTGCCCTATATCGAGGCGAAGAATTCCTCCGCTCACTTCGAGCACGAGGCGACGACGTCTAAGATTTCCGAAGACCAGCTGTTCTATTGCCTGCAGCGCGGCATCCCGGAAGAAGCGGCCATCGCGCTGATCGTCAACGGCTTCGTAAAGGAAGTCATTCAGGAGCTGCCGATGGAATTTGCCGTGGAAGCGCAGAAGCTGATCGGCATTTCGCTGGAAGGGTCCGTGGGTTAACTCTTGCTCGACGTCATCCTCGGGCTTGTCCCGAGGATCTACGGCCCTTGGCCTGAGCAGAGACAACCCACTTCCTGGATCCTCGGGTCAAGCCCGAGGATGACGGATGAGAGATTTGAGACAAGCCCTGACGGGGCGCACGAGGCGGTCCTTGAAACCGCACCATGAACAGGAACAAAACCATGCTTGAAATCATCGACCTGCACGCAAAGATCGCCGACACCGAAACCGAGATCATCAAGGGTCTCAACCTGAAGGTTGCCGCTGGTGAAGTCGCCGCCATCATGGGCCCGAACGGTTCCGGCAAGTCGACGCTGTCCTACATCCTGTCGGGCCGCGAAGATTATGAAGTCACCTCCGGTGACATTCTCTATAACGGCGAAAGCATTCTGGAGCTGGACGCGGCCGAGCGGGCTGCCAAGGGCATTTTCCTTGCCTTCCAGTACCCGGTCGAAATTCCCGGCGTCGCCACCATGCAGTTCCTGAAGGTTGCGATGAATGAGCAGCGCAAGGCGCGCGGCGAGTCCGAGCTGACGACGCCGGACTTCATCCGCCGCGTCAAGGAAGCGGCCGGCGATCTGAAGATCGACATGGAGATGCTGAAGCGTCCGCTGAACGTCGGCTTCTCCGGCGGTGAGAAGAAGCGCGCCGAAATCCTGCAGATGGCGCTCTTGGAGCCGAAGCTCTGCGTTCTCGACGAAACCGATAGCGGCCTCGACATCGACGCCCTGAAGATCGTGGCTGACGGCGTCAACGCGCTGAAGTCGCCGGATCGCGCGACCGTCGTCATCACGCACTATCAGCGTCTGCTCGATTATATCGTGCCTGACAGCGTGCACGTTCTCTACAAGGGCAAGATCATCCGCTCGGGTGACAAGGCTCTTGCGCTGGAACTGGAAAACAACGGTTACGCCGACATCATCGGTGAAGCGGCCTAAGCCAGAGGCCAGGAGGTGATGTCCATGAACATTCAAGCTACCAACCGGCTGACGCCAGCGGAAACCGCGCTGGTCGACGCTTACACCGCCAAGTTCAGCGAATTGCCGGGCGACGGCGCTGTTGTTGCTGCCCGTGACGTGCTGTTCGACGATCTGAAGACCGGCGGTCTTCCGACCCGCCGCATCGAGGCGTGGCACTATACCGATCTGAAAAGCCTGCTGCGCGCCGTTCCGGAAGACCGGCCCGCGCCCGTTATCGAGAAGCAGGCGCCGACGGTTGCCGGCTCGCTGGTTGCCTATGTGCAGCATGGCGCGGCCGATATCGGCAAGATCGAAGACGTCCGTGTTTCGCGCTTTGCAGAAAGCCTGCTCGACGGTTCCGCTGCCGCCGGCCTCGCTGAAGCCAGCAAGGATGACGCGATTGGCCGCATCAATGGCAGCTTCGTGCGCGATGGCCTGGTGCTCGAGATCCCGGCCGATGCCGAGATCGAGAAGCCGATCGAATTGCAGGCGATCCATGGCGCAGGCCAGGTTCACAGCCGCTTCCCGGTCCGTTTCGGCAAGGGTTCCAAGGCAACCGTCATCGAGCGTCATCTTTCGGTGACTTCGGACGCGGCCCTTGTTTCCTCCGTCAGCGACATCGTCGTTGAGGATGGCGCGGAAGTGACCTGGATCATCCTGCAGCAACAGGGTGCGGCCGATATTCATCTTGGCCAGCTGCGCATGAAAATCGGCGCGGACGCCAAGATTCGCCTGTTCATTGTCAATGCCGGCGGCAAGCTGGTGCGGCAGGAACTGCGCATCGATGTGGAAGGCGAGGGCACTGATCTCATCGTTCGCGGCGTCAACCTTCTGGGTGGTGAAACCCATACCGACGTGACGATGGTTCTCGGCCACAACGTGCCGAACACGACCTCGACGGAAGTGTTCCGCAACGTGGTGTTCGACCGTGCGAAGGGCATTTTCCAGGGCATGATCCGGGTGGCGCCCGATGCGCAGAAGACCGACGCAAAGATGGCGTGCAATACGCTGCTGATGTCCGACGATGGCGAGTTCTCGGCAAAGCCGGAACTGGAAATCTTCGCCGATGACGTTCAGTGCGGCCATGGTGCGACGGTTGCCGATATCAGCGACAACCATCTCTATTACCTGATGGCGCGCGGCGTGCCGCGGGCGAAGGCACGGGCGATGCTCGTCAACGCCTTCGTCGCCGAGATCGTCGAGGAACTGGAAGAAGAAAATCTGGTAGAGGCGCTGGAGACGATCATCTCCGGCTGGCTGGAGCATCATGCCTGAGAGCGAACGCGCCGCAGTGGCGGCCCCTTATGACATCGAAGCCGTGCGCCGGGATTTCCCGATCCTGTCGCGCGAGGTCTATGGCAAGCCGCTGGTCTATCTCGACAATGGCGCGTCCGCTCAAAAACCGCAGGTGGTGATCGACGCCGTTTCGCATGCCTATGCCAATGAGTATGCGAATGTGCATCGCGGCCTGCATTTCCTCTCCAATGCCGCAACCGACGCCTATGAGGCGGCGCGCGAAAAGGTGCGCCGGTTCCTCAATGCCGGTTCGGTGGACGAGATCATCTTCACCAAATCCTCCACCGAGGCGATCAATACGGTTGCCTATGGTTACGGCATGCCCAAGATCGGTGAGGGCGACGAGATCGTCATCTCGATCATGGAGCACCACTCCAATATCGTGCCGTGGCACTTCATCCGCGAACGGCAGGGCGCCAAGCTCGTCTGGGTGCCTGTGGATGATGACGGCGCGTTTCATATCGAGGCTTTCGAAAAGAGCCTGACGGAGCGCACCAAGCTCGTTGCCATCACCCATATGTCGAATGCGCTCGGCACCATCGTGCCGGTGAAAGAAATCTGCCGCATTGCGCATGAGCGCGGCATTCCGGTGTTGGTCGACGGTTCGCAGGGTGCGGTTCACATGCCGGTCGATGTGCGCGATATCGATTGCGACTGGTATGTGATGACCGGCCACAAGCTTTACGGTCCCTCGGGCATCGGCGTGCTTTATGGCAAGGCTGACCGCTTGCGCGAGATGCGGCCGTTCCAGGGCGGTGGGGAGATGATCCTCGACGTTTCCGAAGACAATGTGACCTATAACGAGCCGCCGCACCGTTTCGAAGCTGGCACGCCACCCATCGTGCAGGCGATCGGTCTCGGTTACGCGCTTGATTACATGGACAATCTCGGCCGCGCCGCGATTGCCGCGCATGAGGCCGATCTTGCCGCTTACGCTGCCGAGCGTCTGCGAGAGATCAATTCGCTGCGCATCATCGGCAATGCGCCGGACAAGGGCGGCATCTTCTCCTTCGAGCTTGAGGGCATTCACGCCCATGATGTTTCGATGGTGATCGACCGGCGCGGCGTTGCGGTACGTGCGGGCACCCATTGCGCCATGCCGCTCTTGAAACGCTTTGGCGTCACCTCCACATGCCGGGCATCGTTCGGCCTTTACAATACCCGCGCCGAAGTAGACTCTCTTGTTGAGGCGCTGGAATATGCGCGCAAATTTTTCGCCTGATATCGGGATAAGAGATCAGGATTGAGGTTTAAGACCATGACTGCCGATGCCACTGCAAAGACCCAGGATGCGACCGAAGCTCAGGAAAAGGTGTCCACCATTCCGCCGGACGAGCTTGCACGCCTCAGCGACGACGTAATCGCGGCGCTGAAGACCGTCTACGACCCGGAAATTCCAGCCGATATCTTCGAACTCGGTCTCGTCTACAAGATCGACATCGAAGACGACCGGATGGTCAAGATCGTCATGACGCTGACGGCCCCCGGTTGCCCGGTGGCCGGTGAAATGCCGGGCTGGGTGGAAAATGCCGTGGGCGCCGTCGAGGGTGTTTCCGGTGTCGTGGTCGAAATGACCTTCGATCCGCCGTGGACGCCGGACCGCATGTCGGAAGAAGCACAGGTCGCCGTCGGCTGGTACTGACGTGATTTTGACGGGTGTCATCTCTTGATGACACTCTCAGGCGCTACTAAATTGAAATCCATAAGCATCGAGCCTTGAACTCGATTGTCGAAGGAGAATGGGCCCATGGGCTTTGCGATCATGACCATGACCGGGGCTGCCGCCTCGCGCGTTAAAGCAATCGTCGAAAATTCCGGACCGGATGCCAGGGGCGTGCGCGTCGGCATCAAGAAGGGCGGCTGCGCGGGCATGGAATATACCATCGACCTCGTGACCGAGCCGGATGCGAAGGACGATCTGGTGGAATTCGAAGGCGCGAAGGTCTGGGTTCAGCCTTCCGCCGTGCTTTATCTGCTCGGTACGCAGATGGATTTCGAAGTGACTAAGATGCGCTCCGGTTTCACCTTTAATAATCCGAACCAGACATCCGCCTGCGGCTGCGGTGAATCGGTTGAGCTGAAGCCCGCCGATCTGGCGGCGCTGGCGAAGCAGCGTGAGGCAGAGGCCAACGTTTGATTGGCCGCACTGCATTTCCGATCAGCGGGATGACTGCTGTTTCAGCGTATCGATAAAATCCGCCAGCGGATGAATCGATGGCGTCGTCATCAACAGCGGCTCGAGACCGGCTGCGATCATTGCGCAATCCTCCTTGGCAAGCGGCCGAAGGCTCGAAGTGATCTTGTTGTAGTCGGGCGTTCCGCGTGACGCGAGGGAGCGATTGATCACAAACAGCTCCGTCTGTCCGTCAATCCGTTCGACGAAGAGGGCGAGCGAGCCGCCGTCTGCGGCAGCGGCGCTGTCCGATACCGATTTGAACATCCAAACTCCATCCGGTAAACTTGAGGGCGAGCCTATCCGATTGACGCCCTGACGCAAGGTCAGCGCGGATATCGGATATTCTGCGAGGTTTGGCGGTAGGTGCGGAACCGCCCGCCGCCCATGCTGGAAGGCGTTCGGATCGCCGGCGGGATTGATCGTGGGGAGTGAACCGGAATGGACATCAGTAGCGCCTCGATTGATATCTGGACGATAGGGCTGATCGTCGCCAGCGTCGTGGCTGGCCTGACGCTGATTGCCGGTATTGTTTGCCTTGCGTTTTACCGGGAGGAGATAAAGGGATCTGCGGTATCCAGGGGTGATGCGTTGAACAGCCCCCCGCTCGAACGGACCGAGGGTGGAGACTGGCCGACAGCGCATGGTGACGGGAGTGGGGGAGCGCATCATTGAACAGGCAGACGATTTGATGAGGTCGCAACCCGATAATATTGCGAATGCGAAAGCCGCGGTGCGAGAGGCATTCGCGAGTGTTACGCTGGGTGGCGGCGTCGGCCTCTCCGAGGCGCAGGCGCTTGATGATTGTGCGAACAACGAGGTTCGCGCCGCATGTCGTGCTGGCGATGAGAAGAATGATTGGGCCGCGATCCCGCTGGAGGACCTCAACAGACATTCCGGCAGCCCCGCCTTCCTTGATGCTGAAGGAATGCGATTTCATTTGCCCGCCTATATGATCGCCGATCTCGATGGCGACTACAGGCACGAATTCGCACCCTATTTGCGCGGATGTCAGGAGAGGTTTTCCTTACTGACCCATTTGCAACGGAATGCCGTGGAAATGTATCTCCGCGCCATCAGTGAGAAGGAAAACCTGCCGTCCTATCAGGACGACATAGAGCGCGCGCTCGGAGAGTGGGTGGATAGTGCACGCTGCCCGGTGAGCGACTGAAGCGGATCGGCCGGCTTTCATTCATGCCGCAAGGCTTCTATCGGGCTCAGGCTCGCCGCCCGTCGTGCCGGGAAATAGCCGAAAATCACCCCGATGGCCGCCGAAAAGGCGAAGGCGAGGAAGATGATCGACGGGCTGGTGACGAAGGGCACGTTGAGATAACCGACGACGGCATAAGCAAGGCCGAGGCCGGTGAGGATGCCGACAAGGCCGCCGAAGGCCGAGAGCATGACGGCTTCCACCAGAAACTGCGTCAGCACCTGTTTTTCCAGTGCGCCGATGGCAAGGCGAATGCCGATCTCGCGGGTGCGTTCCGTCACCGAAACCAGCATGATATTCATGATGCCGATGCCGCCGACCAGAAGGCTGACGGCGGCGACCGCGCCTAAAAGCCCGGTCAGCAGCGTCGTCGTGCCGGTCATGGCCGAGGCGATCTGCGTCATGTCGTTGACGGTGAAATCATCCTCGCGGCCGATGCCGATGCGGCGGCGCTCGCGCAGCAGGTTTTGCAGGTCGCTCTGCACCTTGGCGGTCGAAACGCCATCCTGCGCAGAGACCATGATCGAGGAAATGGTGGTGGTGCCGCCGATGCGCCGCTGGTGGATTTTCAGCGGCATTATGATCGTGTCGTCCTGATCGTCGCCGAGGCCGGACTGGCCTTTCCTGCCCAGCACACCGATGACGGGGCAGGAGATGTTGCTGACGCGGATCGTCTGCCCCACCGGGTTTTCCGCACCGAACAGTTCCTGCCGCACCGTTTCGCCGATGATGCAGCCGATCTGGCCGCCGCGATCTTCGGCGGGCTGGAAATCGCGGCCGAGCGCGATAGTCCAGTCCTGCGCGATCAGATAGTCGTTGGTGGTGCCGATGACGCTTGTCTGGTGGTTCTTGCCGCCGAAAATGACGGTTGCGGCGGAGCTGCGGTTTTGCGGCGCGACGGCGCGGATGCCGCTTATCTGGTTGCGGATGGCCTCGACATCGCGGTCATCGAAGCGCTTGGCTTCGGTGCTGGCCCTTCCGGGGCCGAACTGGCCGGGGCGAACGAACAGCATGTTGGTGCCGAGCCGCGACAGTTCCGATTTCACCTGTTCGGTCGTGCCGTTGCCGATGGTGACCATGGCGATGACGGCGGCGACGCCGATGACGACACCGAGCACGGTGAGGAAGGAGCGCAGGAGATTGCGGCTGATGGCGCGCAGCGCAAGACGCGACGTTTCAAAGAACATCGGCGGTCTCCTTTTCGTCCGTCGCGCTGTCGGAGGCGAGGTGGCCGTCGACGAAACGCAGGAGGCGTCCGGCATGGGCGGCGATATCTTCTTCATGGGTGACCATGACCACCGTGATACCCCTGTCGCGGTTGAGCGCGGTAATCAGTTCCATGATTTCGATGCTGGTCTTCGTATCGAGATTGCCGGTCGGCTCGTCGGCCAGAAGCAAAGCGGGGCGGGTGACGATGGCACGGGCAATGGCCACGCGCTGCTGCTGGCCGCCGGAAAGCTCCTGCGTGGTGTGGTCCTCGCGGCCTTTCAGGCCCACCTGCGCCAGCGCCTCCATGGCGCGCGCGCGCCGCTCCGAGGCCTTCATGCCGCGATAGATCAGCGGCAGCTCGACATTCTCCACCGCCGAGGTGCGGGAGAGAAGGTTAAAGCCCTGAAACACGAAACCCAGCATGTGCCGGCGCAGCAGCGTCAGGTGCTCATTATCGAAGCCGCTGGTCGGCACGCCCTGAAACAGGTATTCGCCTGATGTCGGCACATCCAGACAGCCGATGATATTCATCGAGGTGGATTTGCCGGAGCCGGACGGCCCCATGATGGCGACGAATTCCTTCTCATGAATGGAGAGGCTGACGCCATCGAGCGCGCGGATGGTCGCTTCGCCGCGGCCATATTGCTTGACGACATCGCGGAATTCGATAAGCGGCGGCTGTTGCATGGGCTTGTCCTCCGTCAGCCGGCGTTGCGGGCCGTTGCGTCGGTAATCACCTGATCGTCGGTTTTCAACTCGCCCGATTTTACCACGGTATGCTGGCCGTCGGTGGAACCGGTTTCGATGGCGACGGAGACTGGCGTGTTGTTGCGCAGCACCCAGACCGTCCTTTTGCCGGCCGCAGCCGCCTGACCGGCATCGCGGTTCTGCGAGCGGCCCATGCGCGGCGGGCGGAACAGGCTCATCAGCCCGCCGCCACGGGAGGCGGATTCGCGCGGCGGCGTATAACGAAGCGCGGAATTCGGGACCAGCAGCGTATCCTTGATCTCTTCGACGACGATATTGGCGGTCGCCGTCATGCCGGGGCGCAATAGCAGCTCTTCATTGTCGACGGTCAATATGCCCTTGTAGGTGACCACATTCGACACGGTCTCGGAAGCGAAACGCACGGTCTCGATCTCGGCCGGGAAACTGCGGTCGGGATAGGCATCGACATTAAACGTGGCCTTCTGCCCTGTCTCGACCTTGCCGACATCGGCCTCATCCACGGACACCTGCAATTCCATATGGCGCAGATCGCCGGCGATGGTGAACAGCACCGGGGCATTGAGCGAGGAGGCGACGGTGGCGCCCGGATCGACGCTGCGGGTGAGGATGACGCCATCGATGGGTGAGACGATCTTCGCCTTGCCGAGATTGACTTCGGCGAGCCTCAGATCCGCTTCCGCCGAAAGCACGGTTGCTTCATTCACCTCCAGCGTCGCAGCGGCGGCATCGTGGGTGAACTGTGCCGCATCCAGATCCTGCTGGCTGGACACACGGTTCTGCACCAGGGATCGCAGGCGCTCCATGGACGTCTTTGCCGAGCCGAGATCGGCGCGCGCCTTCAGCACATTGGCTTTGGCAGAGGCGAGTTTTGCGCGGGCGCTCTGGACGTCGGCCTCCAGCTTGTTGGTATCCAGCTCCGCCAGAACGTCTCCGGCCTTGACCGGGGTATTATAGGTGACGTTGACCTTGCGCACGGTGCCGGAGAGTTCGCTCGATATATCGACCTGATCCGTTGGTTGAACCGAGCCGGTAGAGGTGACGATGACCGAGAGATCGCCCTGACGCGCCGCTTCCGTGGTATAGCTATAGGCGACGCCTGCCGCACGTGACTGGTAATAATAACCAAGGCCCCCGCCAATCAGCACAAGGGCTGCTGCGGCATAGAGATACCGACGCGACTTTTTCTTGCGGCCGTTTCTGTTCGTTCCCAGAATCTCGCGCAGATCGGGCTGGCTGTTTTCGGTATCGCTGCCACTCTTATTGGCGTCATTCATTCTCGTCACCCGCAAAGTTCAAAATACCACAGAGGGTTGCCGCCGCTCTCCGGTTTGTCCGTCCATCTGTCGCCGTTGTATTCCTCTGATTGTGGGAAGTGACATAGCTTTCCCCAAGGGTGAAGTGAAAACTTGGTAATATTTATGATAGCTCTGGTCTGCTAGAGATAAATCCGGGAAGATCGATGCCATAAACGCGGCTGAGCTTTCAGCAGCGATAGTCAGGACGAAGATAGAATGAACGACAATGTGGTGAAGTTCCGCAAACCGGTGCCGCCGAAGAAGCCACGCGAACCGTTAGGGCCGAAAGCGAAGAAGGCTCTGACGATTGCGGCTGTCATTGCGTTTTTTGTGGCGGTGTGGGGGTATTTCACGTTGATTGGGCAGGGGTAGGGCGCCGGCGCCGGCTTTGTCGCTCTTGCTGGGCAGGATGGAAGGTGCAAGTATTCAAGTCGGCTAAAACGAGTATCTCTGGAGACGATTTAGACTTATGGGCGTCGCCACTGATTCTGATGACCGTTATTGGCCCAGCGCGGAATCTTAATGAAGGACATTAGGTCCGATAGGGCGACATGGCTTCTGTTTGCTTTGCGTTCAAGCTACCGTTCGCATCGGCTCACTAAGGAACAACTGCGTGCGTTTTTTAATCGCTTTGGTAATTGCTATCGCATCTAGCAACGGGGTTGTTGTTGCATGCCCTCTCGATGACGTGTTGAAACTTTGCGTGGCGAGTGGCGCGAGCTTGAGTGCCTTGGATAAAGGTGTCGAGCATGGCGATTGGACAGTGAGCGTCCTTTCCTCCGCCCCTGATACAACTCGGCCAGCGAGCGGGAGTGGTCTTTATACCATGCCGAGTGGACTGCAGTTTTTCTTTGGCTATCGCGACTATAAAGATTTCTT
Source organism: Agrobacterium sp. ST15.13.015 (assembly GCF_027871645.1). Taxonomy (NCBI): domain Bacteria; kingdom Pseudomonadati; phylum Pseudomonadota; class Alphaproteobacteria; order Hyphomicrobiales; family Rhizobiaceae; genus Agrobacterium; species Agrobacterium sp. ST15.13.015. The sequence goes on along the minus strand of NZ_JAQAHF010000010.1, from coordinate 175,177 downwards.
CTCCTCGCACTGCGAGCTTAACTTCGTTATGGCTTACGCAGCGAACGTTGGCGAGGGGATGAGCTGTTCGAGCAAAGAGTTCACGGCCTTCGAGACTGCTCTCTTTCAAGCATCCCTGGGAACGATTACAAAAGAGGTCAAGAATTCTGGAACCGCATTTCTGATCGAGAGACCAAATATGTGGATGACGGTGATACTCGCGACTAACGAGGGGCCGCAGAAGCCATTTAATGTGTGGGTCGAAACTTCTGTTCTGAAGAGATGATACGAACCCAAACCAGTCATTCGTGGGGAATGTGAGAAGAAATGGCGACCCCTGCAGGACTCGAACCTGCGACCTACTGCTTAGAAGGCAGTTGCTCTATCCAGTTGAGCTAAGGGGCCGTCATGCCGGGCAATCGATGCTCCGGCAAAAACTTTGATCGTCGTGTTTCAGTGCGTCCAGGGCTGGGTGCGGTTGAAACGGAAATTGTCGGTGTAGGAAACCACCTTGCGGGTCGCTTCCTTCGGCTGGATGACGCGGTATTCGATGCCCTTGCGCTGGGCATAGGCTTCTGCCTGTTCCTGCGTCTCGAATGTCAGCTTGAGCTGCTGCTTCATGTCGGAACTGGAGGTGTAGCCCATGATCGGATCGATCTTGCGCGGAACCTCGGCGTCGAATTCCAGAACCCAGACATTGGTCTTCGCCTTGCCGGATTGCATGGCGGTTTTTGCAGGGCGGTAAATCTTCGCAGACATGTCGAAACTGCTCCGGTTGGACAGCGGGGCGAAACGCCCCGAATTATTCATCACGTACCTGAATAGAATAACCAAATCGTGTCAGGAACGTTGAATTTGAAATGGACTGACTTCAGGTGAGAGTCAAGACGATTATCCCCTTGCCGTCCGATCCTTCGCCATCGTTTCGAGATTACGTTTTGCTCATCGGAGCCGTGGCTGAACAAAGATGAATTTCCCTGTTGCGGACTGCGGGTGAACCGTGTATTCCCCAGCCATCGCCTCGGCGGAGTGTAGCGCAGTCTGGTAGCGCATCTGGTTTGGGACCAGAGGGTCGGGAGTTCGAATCTCTCCACTCCGACCATTTTAAAGCAAAACATCAGCTTTCCGGCGTAACTTCTTCCAAACAGTTCTGATTTATTCCGCGGACGGACCAGCCAGGGTGCTCTCTGCCGTGCCGATCGTCATGACATTGCCGCGCCATGCCACCGCGCTGCCGATCCAGCTTCGCCCCCAGACGACGGGCATGATTATGTCCCGGGCGATCATCGCCGGCAGCGTATGGAGCGATATCGGCCAGCGGTTGAGGGCCGCGAGCGCAAGTTCCGGCACGTACATGAGGGCGAGGACGGCAAAGGCGGTTGCGGGGAGGTTCACATCCATCATGGCGGCGGCAGCAAGCGCGAAGAGAAGCGGGGGAAGCGCGCCGGTGAGGAGTTCGGGCGCGAAATATTGCGGGAAGGTCACGCGTCGCAGCCGCGCCCAGCGGGTCTGGCGCGACCAGATCTCGCCGGCATGGCGCTGGCCGAGCGGCTGTTCGAAGGGGGCGCAGACCAAATGCACCTTGCGCCCGGTGTTTCGCACTAGCTTCGTCGAAGCGGCGTCTTCGGCGATTTCAGCGGCCAGTGCGCGAATGCCGCCATTGTCTTCCAGAAACGGCTTGTTCCACAACATCGACTTGCCCTGTGCGAAACCCATGCCGATGGCTTCCGCCGCATATTGCCAGCGGCCCTGCGAGCCGTTGAGGAAGGCGCATTCCACATGCGCCCAGAAACCCGCAGGCCGGGAGCCAAGCGGCGGCGAGCAGACGAGCCCGCTATCCTGCCGCCAGGCCGACATCATGGTCGCAATATAGGATTTTGGCATCAGCACGTTCGAATCGGCGAGAATTACCCACTCATGTCGGGCGGCCCGCCAGCCCTTGACGCAATTGTTCAGTTTCGGATTGGCGCTGATGCGGTCATCGCCAATGAGCAATTGCATGGAAACCGAGGGGAAGGCGGCTTGCGCTTTGCGAACCTCCTCGATCACCGGGTCGAATTCATCGGCGACGCAGAACAGCAGCTCATAATCGGGCCAGTTGAGTTCGAAGGCGCGCGACAGCGTCAGGGGCGTGAAGTTCTCCACGCCGCGTAGCGGCACCACAAGCGAGACAGGCGGCTTTTGCCGGACAAGATCGTTTTCCGCGTCCCGTCTCGTCAGTCGCCAGCCGGCCAGAACGATACCGAGAAGATTGAAGCCGAGGAGCAGAATTGCGCAAAGGGCAAAGACAGTTTCCATGCTGGCCAGTTCCACTCCCAAGCTTTTGGCGGTCTGCGCGCCAATCGATTCCATGGAATTCGTCTCTGCCAATTATAACGTTTGCGTGACAGTTACATGTCATCATCGGCCGGTGTGCAGGCTGCGCCGTGCATGGAGGCGTCGCAGAGGCCGCGCGCAAAAGAAAAAGCCCTTCGCATGGAAGGGCCCAATCGTCATGACGGTCGATGAATTTTAGTGGACGTTCAGGATGTGGGCATGACTGCTTGCGATGAGAAACGATTCCCGTGCCTTCTCGATGTCGCATCTGCCGGCGATGGCATCGAGGCAGTTCCTGCGCGCCTCTTCATATTCCGGCCCGTGTTCCTCGGGCCAACGATACATCAGCATGTCCAGCGCCACCAGCGGGCTGTAGATTTCCACCGCGACGCACAGCGGCAGGTGGATCGCCACCGGCTTCATCCACGAGGCGTGGTGACACGGCTCCGTTCTGTTAATCAGCATGTCATTCTCCTCCCTGTTTTACCTGCCTTGAAGGCCTTTCAGACTCCCATGCGCGAAATGCCCGCCTCACGAAATGGTTCCCGATCACCTAAAATGTGATCGATCAGGGGGTTCCAATTTTCCAAGATGAATGGAAGATGAACAAATAGATGAACCGGAGATGAACAAAACCGCCCTCAGGGCGTTGTTATGTCCATAAGAAGGAGAACGCATATGTTCAATTTGTCAGGCATTCAGGAAAGCTTCTTCGGAGACCGCATGGCCGGCGTATGCCAGGCAATCACATCGGCTCTGGCTTTCGAATCTGGTCTCGAGAAGTCGCGCATTTCCGCAACTGTCGAAAATGATGTGATCTATCTGGAAGGCACGGCCGATTCGGTCGAGGCGATCGACATCGCCATCAACCTTGCCGCTTCCATTTCCAATTGCCGGATTCTGAGCCATATCGAGCCGGTCTATTGAATATTGCGCCAGCCGGGCGAAACCTCGTCCGGCTCATTCAGACGCAATAACGCAGCAACGTCATTTCCGGTTGCCGATTTGCGCGCTGCGAACAATATCGCCCGGCTTGATGCCATAGCGCTTCGCAGTGCCGCCATTCAGTTCAAGCACAAATTTTACTGGCCCGCGGGAGCTGATGATCGCTTCCGAATGCGGAACCGCGTTTTCGTGAATATGGGTAATGCGGCCGTCACGGCCAATGAAAAGCATGTCGAGCGGAATAAGCGTATTCCGCATCCACATGGCGACGTCACGCGGCTCACCAAAGTCGAACAGCATGCCGTTTTCAAGCGGCATGCTCTTGCGAAACATCAGGCCCTGTTCGCGCTGGGCGTTGTTCAGCGCCAGTTCGGCAGTGAAATCGTGGCTCTTTCCCCCGGCGGTTTCAATCTGCAGCGGTTCGGAGGTGAATGTCTGCTGTTGCTGAGCCTGGGCGGCGGCGGCCAGCGTGAAAAAAAGAAGCGCCATAACGGCGCTTTTCACCATATGGGGCAGGGCGGACATCAATGCGACATCCCGATGGAAACCGGGTTGTCGGGGTGGATTTCCGCCGCCATCAGGCCCTTGTCGCCATCGCCGTAACGCACCAGCACTACCTGGCCGGGGCGAAGCTCCGTCAGGCCGAAACGGCGCAGGGTTTCCATATGCACGAAAATATCTTCCGTTCCTTCGCCGCGCGTCAGGAAGCCGAAACCCTTGGTGCGGTTGAACCACTTGACGATGGCGCGCTCAAGCCCGCTCGAAGGCGTTACCTGCACATGGGTGCGCACCGGTGGCAGCTGCGAGGGGTGAACGGCGGTCGACTGGTCCATGGACAGGATGCGGAAGGCCTGGAAACCGCGGTCGCGCCGCTGGATGAGGGCGACGATGCGCGTTCCTTCGAGAATTGTCTGGTAACCGTCGCGGCGCAGGCAGGAGACGTGCAGCAGCACATCCTGCGTGCCGTTGTCGGGCACGATGAAGCCGAAACCCTTGGCGACATCGAACCACTTCACGACGCCGGTAATTTCGGTCAGGTCCACGGCATCGCCCGAAAGGTCCTCGACATCGACTATCGTTTTCGATGACATCCTATCAGCCATATCCTGCCAACCCCTCGATTACGCGCCATACACCGGTCAACTGATTCCTGTGCGCCAGATTAACATCTTGGTAACGGTTTCACGCAAGCCCTAGTTTTTGATTTACGCAGCTGCTTTTATGTCGCCGTCCTTGTCCGGGGCTTGCCATCATGCGTTTAACGGCTCCGGACCCGTGTAATGGAGAGGAAGAAAATGCGGTATCTGCACACAATGGTTCGCGTCAAAGACCTTGGCGAATCACTGAAATTCTATAGCGACCTGCTGGGTCTTGAGGAAATACGCCGAATCGAGAACGAAAAAGGCCGATTCACTCTGGTGTTTCTTGCGGCGCGCGACGACATTGCTGCGGCGAAGGAAAACAAGGCGCCGTGCCTCGAACTCACCTATAACTGGGATACCGAGGATTATACCGGCGGCCGCAACTTCGGCCATCTGGCTTACGAGGTCGACAATATCTACGATTTCTGCGCCCGGCTTCAGCAGAACGGCATCGTCATCAACCGGCCGCCGCGTGATGGGCACATGGCCTTCGTGCGCTCGCCGGATGGCATTTCCTTCGAAATTTTGCAGAAGGGCGAAAGCCTCGCACCAGCCGAACCGTGGATATCTATGCAGAATACCGGTTCCTGGTAGGGATTTTCCGGTGAGCAGCGGCGTTTTCGGGTGCTCTTGCCTTGTCCCGAGGGGATGAGGCATAGTCCGCGAATCGAAACGGCCAGTCCCGTTTTGGGGAAGCACACGCGCCCGTTCCCGTGCTGCTGTTGGAAATGCAAGATACGGAGGCCACGCATGACAACTGTCGAGAGCGCGAAAGGACGTCTGGTCCGTCAGCGTCTTGTCATCGCGGTTTCGCTGCTCGGGCTTTCCGGATGCGTTTCGGCAGTGACCGACGACGAGATGGCCGCCGCGACCAAAAAGCCGGAAATTTCCGCACAACAGAAGCCGCAGACCGCGGCTTCAACTGCTGCGGCGGGTGCGCAACAGGGACATTATGTGGATCCGTCCGTGGCATCGGCGGCAGGAGCGGCCGCGTCAGCCCAGCCGCAGGCATCGGGCGGCCCGGCGCAGGCTTATGGCGCCGCCCCCGATATCGGCGGATTGACGACGCAGCCAACGGCGATTTCCGCAGGAACGACAAGCATTTATTCCACCGCATCCGCAGCAGCAGCGCCCGTCAGTGCTGCAGGAGCGCCTGGCACGGCCACTGCTGCGGGCGCTTCGTCCCAGAGAATCGTTCCCGCCGTCAGCAGCGTTTATTCGGCGCCGGTGCAGGCGCAACCGGTGACAGCGCCGGCTCAGGTCCCGCCAGCCGCACAGGCGCCGGCGGAACAGCACAGCGAAAATCGTCAGCCGGTTCCCGTACCGGGGCCGCAGTCGGCATCGGAACAGCTCGCGGCTGTTGCCGCGCAACCAGCCAAGGACGCCAAGGCGGCGGGCGAGGGGCAGGAAAGCGAGGGTAAGGGCGTAACGCTTGCGGCATTTTTCGCCGGTGCGGCCAAAAAGCGCCTGCCGAAAATGATTGAAAGCGGCACGGCCGGCAATACGCAGGTCGCGGCATTGCCCGGAGTTTCGGACGGGACGATGGGCATTGCGCTTTCCGGCCGTTCGATGATGTCCGACGAATTCGACGACGCCCATCTCGATGAAGAGGATGACCAGCCGACCGGCCTGATGAAGCTAGCCTCGCTCTCCGGCCTCACCCGCGTTGCCCCGAACGGGCTTTTCCTGCAGACGGACCGCGTCGAAGTCGGCTGTTTCAAGCCGGAACTGGTGCGGATGATCAAGGATGTGGAGCGCCACTATAACAGCCCGGCGATCGTCACCTCGGGCTATCGTCCGCCAAAGGGCATAAGGCAGGGTTCCAAGCACTACACCTGCGATGCCGCCGACATCCAGATCAAGGGCGTCTCCAAATGGGAGCTTGCCACCTATCTACGTTCCCTGCCGGAACGCGGTGGCGTCGGCACCTATTGCCACACCGAATCGGTCCATATGGACACGGGCGAGCCAAGAGACTGGAACTGGCGCTGCCGCCGTACTGCCGCGCGCAAGTGATATCCTGATTGGATTTGCGGGAATATTAAATTCCACGATTTCCGGGGCTGAGACTTCGGCCTGAGGAACTATCACGAGCGATTGAAACGATTGCCCGGTCATGCCGGGGCGTTGGTGCCGAGCCAGTGATCCTTATCGCGCCGGCTGTTCTAAAACCCGGGCTTGCGGTGGATATCGTTATTTTACGCTGAGGGCTGCGGCCGAATCTTTTCCATTACCGCCGGAGTTCGGCCACCTTCGGCGCTAACTCTTTGTGAAATATCTGAAAATTGTATTGGAAGGTGGTGAGAGCGCAGGGATTCGAACCCTGGACCTACTGATTAAAAGTAATATCGAAATACAATGTTTTTAATGGCTTAGTAAAACTACGTTGTGCGACTTTTCTTATTCTTGTCGTTGATTGCATAATGTGGATTTTCTGTCAAATCAGTGCTTGGAGATATCTCCTGAAAGCTTAAAAAATAAAAGGCGGGTCAAAGCCCGCCTTCTTTATTTCATGCTTGCCGGTCGGTCGTCGTCGCCGTCAGTGGCTTCGAACCACGTCACCAGTTTACCGATGGCTGCGTCTGCCATATCGGCATTGAGGGCAAGATAATGTCTCAGGATCTCGTGGGCCGTCTTGAGGCTGTGGCCGGTGATGGCGCAGATCTCCGGAATGGTGCAGCCTGCCATTGCCAGCCAGGTGACGGCGGTATCGCGAAAGTCCTGGTCCGTCAGATCCTTGAGTGACGGAAGCTTTTTCTTCGCATGGCGGCGGACCTCCTCGAACCTGCGGCGGTAATGATCGCCGTTGAAGGGTTTCCATTCGCGCTCGTTCAGAACCGCCCAGGGCGATATGATGCCGGCATCGTTACGGCGCTTCTGGGCGGCGTCCATTCGCTTCTTGAGCTCCGGAGCCTCGATGATGGAGACGATCGCGCCGGTCTTGGACTGCTGCAGGATGATGCGGCCGCGCTTGTGGCCCTTGCGGGTGTATTGCAGGCGGTCCGCCTGGCGCTGGCCGGACCATACGGCAAGAGTGAACATGTCGCCCATTTCCGGTTGGTTGAGCGCGTCGGCCGTCTCGATCAAAACCTTGAGCTCCTGTTTCGAGGCGATGCGCAGGCGCGCGTCTGGCGTCTTCATTTTGAGCTTGTGGGCAGGGTTTATCAGCATCGAGGGCAGGCGGCCGCGATCCATCGCCCATTGCAACGCAACGCCCAGAATACGCATTGCGCCGACGGCTGACGTGTTGCCCACCTTCACCCGAAGGCTCTCATAAATCCCGATGCAGATCGGCTTTGTGAGGGCTTCCGCTTCCGAGCTCCACACGTCCGGTTCGTGCTTCTGGATGATGCGGCTTTTCTGGCGGTAGTCGTCCCGGGTCTTTTTGGACAGATCCCCGAAGCGTGGGTTTTTCGTCTCGTTCAAAAACTCGTCGAACAATAGGCTGACGGGGAAGGCCGGCCGGATCGCGGCGATCGGCATTGGCGGAATGACCTTTTCGCGCGGTTCGCCGGCCCGCAGACGCTGCTTGCGTTTGTCGAGCTCGATCTTGCTGGAGAGCTTGCGTGACCAGTCTAGAGCCTCGCCGGCGCTCATCCAGCGGCCGTCCTTGTGCCGCAGATCCTCGCCCGCATAACCCGCCTCCCGCAATGTCTTCGAGGGATTGAAGCGCGGCCGGCCGTTGCGCCAGGACACGTGTGGAATTTTCAAATCGTCTTTCGCCATGAATTTTACTCCTTGATACAAAAATGCCCGGCGGTCACGCGAAACAAAGACCGCCGGGCAGGCAGGCTCCGGGAGACTGGAGCCACTGGAGAGTTAGCGGGGCCGGTGGTCCGCCATTGGTACCGGCCCCGCATCACCGCCCGCTGCGGGGGAAGCTGGCGGTGATTGCTTCCGGCGCGTGGCGCGCCAGATTGCGATAAAGGTAAGCGTCTGTGCGATGAGCACCGGCGCGATCGACATGGACCACTGCGCGATCGTCATTGTACGGTCCTCAGTGTGGGGCGGCGAAAGCGTGCCAGGTTGAATACCGGGCAGCCGCTATCGGCGTCCTCTAGAGCGCGACGGGCTTCGATGAGCATGATTGTCCGCGACGCCTTTGCTGCGATCGCGCCCTGCAGGTAGGCGTCGATCTCGGCCCTGGCGGCGCGCATTTCGCGCAACTCGTCCTCGAGGCGCTTCATCAGCGCGTCCTGGACGCTGCCTAGGCGCTCGAGCTCGTGGATGGTTCTGTCTGCGCTCATGGTGCGTTCTCCTGCTCGATGAAGCGGGCGAAGATGTCCTCGATCTCAGCAAGTTCCTTTTTCGCCTTGACGAGCGCCGCTTTGGCAACGTCTTCTGCGATGTCGCTCATTTCGGCAGAAAGGAGTTCCATCGCTTGGTAATAGCCGCCCATGCCGTTTGCCCATGTTTGGATTACGCTGACGTTCGGCTCGTGCAGTATGGTGTCGCGGCTGGCCGGCTCCAGCCACTCGATTGCCTTCCGAAGATGCTCGGCGCGGTTGGCAGAGGCGGCTACCCGGCTGGCGAAGGTTTTCATATCGCTCATGCGTCACCGCCTTTCTTCTTCTCCGCTCGAAGAATGCGGCGGGCGTGCGCGGCAGATTTGCGCAGCTCCTCCATACGGTCATCCACCATTGCCAGAAGACGCTTTGCAGCTGCCGCCTTGTCGGGGAAGATGCCGAAGCCGTCATCCGTCTGCGTGACGCGCAGATTGTTGGGGTTCACGCCGACCGAGATTGCAAAGCTCGTCACGCTGGCGCGTGGTGGCGGCCGGTCCAGTCCGCAGATGCGGGCGGCAAGCCGGATGCCCAATGGCTCCGTCGACGTCGCGGGCTTCATTTCCTGTTTGTCCGCACCGTTCATGCTTCACCACCTTTCACGGCCGTCAGCTTCCGGTCTACAAGCGCCTCGATCTCGGTGAGCGGAATGCGGCCGCAGGCTACTTTGGTGAGTTCTGAAACGAACCGCATACGCAGATCGTTGTTGTAAGGTGCCAAATTAGCAAAGGTCGGGTAGGCCTTAATGAGCGTCTGCAGATGGAATTCGAGCTTGTCGAGATCGTACCTGCATTCCACCTGCGTTGCGGGTTCCCGTGGCTCTATATCGACTTCTATGGCGATCAACTTCGAAATCGCGTAGGGTATAGAAGGCTCTGGCTTCGCAGGAGACAGCGCGGCTTCCAGCCTGTCTGCCAGTGCGCCGATGCGTTTGACCTCGTGATGGTCGCGAAGAACCTCAACGATGAGATCGCGCACGTTCTGTGCTGGAGTAGCCTCAAGAGCGCGGTGGATTGCGCTAAGAGCAAATTCCGCATCCTCGGCCTCGATAACGCTGCAACCCTTGTAAGTCAGGATGGGACGCCCGGCAGAGTTGTCGACTTTCCAGTCGCTCAGTTGCATCTTCTGGTTCATGCGTCACCTCGAAGCTTCTGCAGGGCGAGACCGCCGCCAGTGGTGAGGGATATGTTCGGCACGCGGCCGCGCACGAGCTGCTTTTCCTCGAGGCGCTTGATGGTGGCCAGATTGAAGCGCTTGTTGCCGACCTGCAGGCGACCATCGACGATGCGCTGCTGGCGGAAAAAGTCGATCGAGGCGAGGGCATCTTTTTCTGCCCGCTCGAGGTTCTTGCGAGGATCCAGCACGGCCGGGTTTTCGGTGAGGGGCGTCATTGTCATGCCGGTTCCCCCTCCGCCAGCTGCTGCTGTATCTGCTTGACGTGGACAAGGTAATTTTCGCCCACCATCTCCTGATACATGCGGGCGGTCATCTCGATGGCCTTGATCGGCATCGTCTGGGCGGCCACGGATGCGTGGACCGAGATATGGAACCGCGCCATGGCGATCATCAGCGTGGCAATCTCCGTGCCGCGCTGCAGTTCGGAATTGATGAAGTCGCCCATCCGCTCGGCGAAATCGCTGGCGGCGAAGCGTGCCAGGCACTGCTTGAAAGGATCGTCGCTGAATAGCGCCTCCTCGAAGCTCATGCCGTTTTTCAGGAACTCCATCTTGCTCATGCCGCTGCTCCCGCCGCATAGGTGGCTGTGAGCTGGGCGCGGTCTACGTGGATCCGGACAAGGGATCCGGCGGTGCGCATTGCGTGGGCCTTGATCTCGCCGTACTGGCGAAGCCATTTTTCCATGCCTTCCCGATGCCAGCGCAGTTTCTTCTGCCCGGGCAAAGGTGCCGGCATGCCGTGCTCGATGATGAGGCCGTTGCGCTTGCGCAGAAAGGTTGCTCTTTCCAGGCCGAGCGCTTCGGCCACTTCTTCCGCCTGCATGAAGCGGTCGTTTGAATTCTGGAGCATGTTTCGCGTCTCCCCATTGCTGAATTGCAATGCTGCAAATCAATAAGCGAAAATGCTTATTTGAGCAAGCGCATATGCAAATCTGCTTAAGCGGTTTTGACGCTGCTGCGATTTTAGGAGCGCTCCTAAATTTAGCGATTTGGAGCGCTCCTAAATTTAATGGACGATAAGTCGTAAGCATGAAAAAGGAGCGCTCCTAAGTTTAACGACTTGGAGCGCTCCTTAATTTAAGACCTGCTATCCTAAATGCGACGCTTAGTGTTCCCAGCGGATCAGCCCGACGCGGACGCCGAGAATTGATATGCGGTCTTCATCGACGTGCTCGGGCCGCCCTGGGCCAAGCCGCATGCTGTGTGTCGTGATAAATGGTGCCTGATACAGCCGCATTACCATCTCGGCGCTGCCGCTTGCCAGATCCAAAATCTGTGCCAGCACCACGTCGCCACTGCTTGCGCGAGCATTCTGGTCAATTATGGCTATATCGCCGGGCATAACGCCGATACCGTCTAGGGCGGCACCCTTCATAACCCACGCCTCTATGCCGTTCTTGCCAGCCTTGGCTGCATCGACGGCCGCAATAACCCACTTCGGCCATTCGGTATTATCTTGCTTGAGAGGGATTGTGTCAGGCTCTGCGGTTCCGGATCTTGCGCGGCCCGGCATCTGGTGCGGGCGGAAGCCGGAGTAGCTGGCGACCTTTTCGAGTGACGTCTGGGTGATGCCGACCGAGTTGCTGTTGTCATTGATAAAGCGAGTTATCGTTGACGCGGCCATGCCTGAATTCAGGGCGAGCTGCGACGGCGACAGGTTTAAATGTCGTGCAATCGCTTTAAGCCATTCTTTTGTTTCGCGCTGATCAAGTGCCATGCGCGCAAAACTAATCCTGTGTGGTGCTAACGCAGTCACTAAAAAACACCTTGCGGAATAAGCAATTTCGCTTATCACATTAAGCAAATCAGTTGACAAGGTGATTTGCATGTTTTCCGACATTGAAGCGAGACGGGCCGCAGCGGGCATAGATCAGAAGACGCTCTGTGAGCGCGCTGGTGTTCACGAGACGACCTACACGGCCCGGAAAAGCGGTCGCCGTACTCTCTCGGAGAGAACCATAAAGAAGCTCGACAATGCGCTTGCCGAGCTCATCAGCGAAAAGCGCGCGGTGCTCGAGGAAATTCAGGATCCGGAGACGCGGCAATGAGAAAAGCCACGCCCGCGATGTTATCCGCCCTGTTGTGGTTGAGGAACCGGAACGGTGATGGCGTTTTCGATCGCAACCAGGTGCTGACCGCTGCAGGCGAAAGAGCGCCTGTAATGCGCAGCACCTGGTCAAAGCTCGAAAACGACGGACTGGTCGAGCGCTATCTGAACAATCGCCGCCTTCGCATCACTGATGCCGGAAAACTCGTTGACCTTCGTGGTGTGCGGGAAAGTGAGGCGTCTGATGACTGAGCTTCCGCAAATGGCACTGTCGATCATGCAGCCATGGGCCTGGCTGATCGTCAACGGCCACAAGGATATTGAGAACCGCAAATGGTCGACGACGTTTCGCGGGCTGGTGGCTATCCATGCCGGCAAGAAAATCGATGGTGACGCTGCCTATGATCTCGCCGTCGGCGATCATCCGGTGACAGGTACTGAATACGAGTTTCCAGACATTCCCGATCGGTATCAAACCAGCGGCATCGTCGGTGTCGCCGAGATCGTCGATTGCGTGCGATCCAGCGAAAGCAAATGGTTTGTCGGTAAATATGGCTTCGTCATACGCAACGCGCGGCCGATCGAGTTTATTCCGGTGCGTGGCGAGCTCAGCTTTTTCGAGTGGCGCAAGAACCTGCCGGTGGCGCCATGATCCTCGCCGAAGACTGGATCCAGCAGCTGGACGAAAACGCCGACGAACTGGGGCTGACTGACACCATGGTCTGCCTGGGCGGCAAGCCGCCGGCGGAGTTTGCCGAGAACCGCGCCTTTCATCTGCAGCTGATCGAGGATCTCGCTGCAGAGGCGAAGCGGCGCGAATGGCCCGGGGCGCAATTCTGCTTCTACATGCGCCGTGACGGCTTCGTTTCCATCTACATCGCGCCGTCGAAAGGCGGCGAATTGACCTTGTCCGGTCTCGCGGAACACCGCGAGGCCCAGAAAACCGCGACCAGCAAGCCGCCCGAACTGGTGGCGCTCGTCTGAAATGTTCACGCCGGTTTGTATTGCGTCCGGCCTTTGCTTGCAGGGGCTGATAATGAATTCTGTCGCCGAAATAGATCTGGCGATCAAATCCGCGGGGCTCGTCGAGTGCGAGGTATTGCGCGCCGCCGGCGTCGCATCGCGGTATCTGTACAATATCCGGGCCGGGCTCCGGCCGCTCACGCCGCGCACTGTCAACCGCGTGCGCCTGGCGATCGCGCAGCTGAAACGCCAGCGGGATCTCGAGGCGAAGGGCAGGGATCTGGAACTGCGGTTTCCGGAGCGTTCCTCTGCCATCCGGTCTTATCGCCTGGCTGTGGCGCTGGTGGCGCACAAGGCCAATGTGCAGCCGGGTTTCATCCTCGCCGCCGATCCTTCCAGGCGCGCGACGGCCGACGAACAATGGATGCGGGCAACCAGGCTGCGCCGGCTCGCGATCTACATCACCGTAACCTACCTCGATATCCCGCAGGCGGACATGGCCCGCGCCCTTGGCGTGAGCAAGGCCACCGTTTCGCTTTTGCTGAAAGAGCTCGGCGACGAACGCGAGCGGCCGGAGATCGAGGCGGCGCTGGCCTATGTTGAGGAGGCGTTTCAGTCATGAGCTGGGAATTCAAACCGGGCATGCGCGTGGTGTGCGTGAATGATGATTTCGGGGCAGATGCTCCTGCCGTTTCCACGCGCTTGGGGATCACGTTGCCGACTAAAGGCACGGTTTATACGCTGCGAGAGGTCGTGAAATGCGGTTGCTGCACTCACTTAAATGTGCGGCTAGCGGAGATCCGAAATCCCATCATCCGGATGCTTGACGGCGGCCAAGATGAACCGGCTTTCGGTGATTTTCGCTTCCGGCCGCTGGATGAAAGCCGCCTCGATGTATTCCGCGATCTGCTGGTGGATCTCCCGAAAGAGGAGGAGCTGGCGTGACGGACCAATTTTGCAGCTGCCCGACCTGTGGCGCGCGCCTCAAGCCCGATCATTTCAGCTTCGATCCCGATAGCGGCCTAGTTGTTGCCGGCGGACGTTTCGCCGTGTTGCCGCGCCGGGAAATGCAGATCTTCGAATACCTCCTCGAGCGCCGGAACCGTGTCGTGACGCGGGGCCAGCTCTTTGAGGAAATTTACCGGCGCGATGACGAGCCGGACAACGAAGCCGTCGTTGAAAGCCACATTTCAAAGCTCCGGAGAAAGCTCGTGCCGCTTGGCATCAGCATCAGTTCCGAGCGCTTCAAAGGCTACCAGCTCACAATGGAGGTGAAGCATGACTGACGTATCGCAGGATCTCGGCCAGAAGCCGGAATTGAAATGGATCGCCATGGATAAGATCCGTGTCGATCATAACTACCAGCGCGAGATCCGGCCCGGCCGCGTTGCGCAGATCCTCAGGGAGTTCAACTGGGCCCACTTCCAGCCGGTCATGCTCGCCGAGCAAGAAGACGGCACCTTCACCGTTTTTGACGGTCAGCACCGCGTTGCGGCCGCCCGAGCCCATCCTGGTGTAACCGAGATCCCGGCCGCCGTGGTTCAGATCGACGGCGCACGCGAGGAGGCTGGCGCATTCCTGGGCGTCAACGTCAACCGTACCAACGTTTCCACCGTGGAGAAATACTGGGCAGGCATCGAGGCCGGCGACGCCGACATGATGGCTGTTTGCTCCGTCCTCGAGGAGGCCGGCTGCGAAGTTGTCCAGGCACACGGCTTGAAGCCGGCCGCCAACAGAACGCACGCCGTGACAGCGGTTAGCCGGGCGATCAAGTCTTATGGCGATGCCGCCGTGATTTCCGCCTGCAGGGCGATCGTCGCGGCCTGGCCGAATGATACCGGCGCGCTGAATGGCGTCGTCATCCAGGCCATTGCCCGCCTGTATCGGAACAACAAAGCCACGATCAACGACGAGCGCATGGTGATGAAGCTGCGCGGGAAAAACCGCCAGATCCTTTCCAGCGATGCTGAGGCGATCCGGCGGCTCTCCGGAAGTGACGCCGGCCTGGCGCTGAGCAAGGCGCTTGTCGAGATCTACAATAAGGGTCTGCAGACGAACACGATTTCCATCGGCGAAAAGCGGTGAGTGGCGACCCATGAACCGTTCCGATACCTCCGAAATCAAACAGGCATTGAAAGACCGCATCGAAAGCGTCTGCCAGCGCCTGCTGCCCACCGGCAAGAGGCAGGGGCGGCTGTGGGTGTCTCACAATCCGATCGAGAATGATTTTCACCAGACGCCGGAGCTCAAGGTCGCGCTCGATCGAGATCCCGGCGCCTGGAAGGATTACCGCACCGGCGAAAAGGGCGACGTGCTCGGCCTGGTGCAATATCTGACCGGCGGTGATTTCCGCGCGGCCATGGATTGGTCGCGCGATTTTCTCGGTTTGCGCTCGATGACGGCCGAGCAGCGTCAGGACATGAAGCGTAGGGCCGATGATGAGCGCCGCAAGGCGGAAGCCCGGGCGGAAGCCGATCGGCTGAAACGCATGGGCCGGGCAGAGCAGGTCTGGAACAGCGGTTACCAGGACGGCGCGCGATCGACGGCAGAAGCGCACGCCCGGGCATACTTCGCCGCACGCGGTTGCCCGATCGACGAGATCCCCAACCGCGATATGCAGACATTCCGTTTCGCGGCCGCCCAGGAATACTGGAAGCGGGCACAATTCCGTCATGAAAACGGCCGGCGCATCAAGGTGCAGGACGGCCCGAAGTTTCCGGCCGTGCTTTCGGCCATGCGCATGCCCACGGGCCAGATCTCGGCCGTGCACATGACATTCCTTTCGCCGCTCGGCCCGCAAAAGCTGCCGGTGACCGGCGATGAAACCGCCAAGATTATGTTTGGCGAGGCGCGCGGCGCGATGATCCGGATCAGTCACGGTCCGGAGGGCGAACCGCCGGAAACGGCAACGCGGCCTTATCCGCTCATCCTCTGCGAAGGCGTCGAAGACGGTCTTTCGCTGGCGCTGGCCATTCCCGAAGCCCGTGTGTGGGCGGCCGGGTCGCTCGGCGCCATGGCCTCGGCGCCAGTGTGGTTGCCGTGCGTCGGCTCCATCATCGTTGCTCGCGACAATGACTGGGAAAAGAAAACGGCCGTCAAGCAATTCGAACGGGTGATGGAGGAGCTTTCGCGCGCGGAAAAGCCGCTGACCGAGATGACCAGCCACCTGGGCAAAGATTTCAACGACCTGATGAAAGGGGAAGATGATGAGTAACGAGTTCAGAAAAAAGCCTGTCGTGATCAAGGCGCGGCAGCTGCTGATGGAAAATCACCAGGACGTGGCCAACTGGATTGCCGGAAGCGGTTACGAGGTTCGCCATGCAACAAAGCCACCAATGCGGGCGGTGACGGGCCTCGTTATCAAAACGCTCGAAGGTGACATGGCTGCCGACTATGGCGACTGGATCATTTGCGGCGTTGCGGGCGAGTTCTACCCGTGCAAGCCGGATATCTTCGCTACGACCTATGACCCGGTTATTTATGGCGGCGACACGGATCCCGCGCCTGCAGCCGCCGCAGAACACAGCTGGTTCTCGCAAGCCGCCCTCGATGTCACGGCCGAACGTCGCCGGCAGATCGAGGCGGAAGGCTGGGGCAATGTGCATGACGACGGCCACACGAATTTCGAGTTGAGCAAAGCGGCCGTTGCCTACGCCCAGCGCGCGGCGATGGTCCACGATGTTCGCATACTCGAGGAGGAGCGCAATCACGTCCCGAGCATCTGGCCGTGGACACGCGCCTGGTGGAAGCCGAAAGACCGGCGCTCAGATCTCGTGCGCGCCGCCGCGCTCCTTATCGCTGAAATCGAGCGCCTCGATCGTGCGGAGGCCAAATCTTGAGCGAGATCGGCCACAACATCGAAACTTCCGAGACCGTCGCGGCCGCCGAGCTGCGCCAGTTCATCGAGCGCTTCGAGCGTCTTGAGGAGGAGGGCAAGGCCATCAATGCCGACAAGGCTGATGTTCTCAACGAGGCCCACGGGCGCGGCTACAACAAAAAAGCAATCAAAACCATCGTCCGTCTTCGCGCCAAAGATGCCAACCAGCGCATCGAGGAGGAGACGATTTTGCAGACCTACATGGCCGCACTGGGCATGGAGTAACCACAAGGAGAAAGAGCATGTCGAAACGTAAAGGACAGACCAATGGAAGCACCACACGAAACAAACCAACGTCGGCAGCAAGCGGAAATGCGCCTGAGATCGATGCTGCAGGCGCACCTCGATCAGCTGACGGCGCTCCCTTGGACACCGCGTCGATCGTGGATGGATCTAATGGCGTCGACGGCGCTGCAGACGGCAAGGGGCTGAGCGATGGCGGGCGGCAAGAGCTACCGGGGCTGGAAGCCGGCGAAGGCGCAACACCAGGCGCTGACACCAAAGCAGCCGATCCCGCCGGCGAAATCGTTTCGGGCGATATCGGCGCTGGATCCGGTTCCGGATCAATCGAAAATGACGGCGACGCAAGCGCTGATGGTGCAACGGATGACGGAAAGAACGGCTCCGTTTCCCGACAGGGCGGCGACCAGGCCGGAAGTGTTGGAGGGGGAGATCCTTCCACCGCGGACGGAACAGGAGATGCAGGAGGAAGTCCACAAGGAAATGGTGATCAAGTCGCAGCAGCTGCAGACGGCGATGGATCGGGTATTGCTGGGCCTGATATTTCGCCAGATCTGAAAGCCGCGCTCGAGCTCGCCGGCTGCGATACGGCCGAAAATCTCATCGACATGGCGCGGATCGGCTCCAACGTCATGGAGGCGATCGACGATATCCGGAAGCTCGACGGCCCGTTCAAGGATTGGGCCCCGATGGATGATCCGGCCGAGATCGTCCACGACCTTTTCAACGCCCTCGAGTATGCCCGGGAAAGAGCAGGGGCCACGCCGGCGTCGGATCCGGACGGCAGCCCGGCCAGCAACGAAGCGCCTCCGGAGATTGATTGCTGCCCGATCTGTGACGTTCCTTTCAAGCCGGATGATGTTTGCGCCACCGATGTTACGGAGGGAACTTGCCATGCCGAGTGCCTGGCAGGAACTTCGGTCGTCGATCTTGAGACCGGGAAGCCCCACGACGGGCCAATCTGCACCTTCCTCTATTCGGATGATGTTCCCGGGATGCCTGCGGCGACGATCGGCGCGGAGATGGCGATCATGGACAACCTGGCGGGATCCGCGATGCTCTCGGCCGAGTTCGCCTGGGATGGTGCATGGGATGCGTTCTTCACCCATACCCACCCGGAAACATGCGCCGATGGACAGCCGGAATTCCCACTGTCTCCGACCATGGGCCGCGACCTCGCCGAGTACGTCCGCAGGATCGGCCGTCGCGCCACGCCGGAAATTCTCGTCCAGCAGCTCGTCATCCTCAAGCATCGTCAGTCTGCAGATCTGAGCGAGCAGGAACGCATTGCCCTCCGGACATTCGTCGCGACCTTGCTTGATCTCGACGACTTCGCCGCGGCTGAAAAGAAGCGCCTCGAGGAACTGGCGGCCGAGAAGCCGGAGCCAAAGCCCCTACCGATCGAGGACACGACCATGGAGACCGTCAGCGGCACCATGGACACATTTTAATCCAGCTTACCAACGGGCCCGGCAATGGTGCCGGGCCAAACCACGAGGAGAATGCCATGAATACCACCGTTGACAGCGCCAGCGATGACCGCACCGTAAACAACACGATGCGCCATGCGTACCGCGTTCTGTCTCCCGAAGAAAAGGAAGATGGGTGAAATCAAGGATATGGGCCTTGCCTTTCATGATCGCATCGCCGGGCTCGGCAACAGCCGCGAGATCTCGCTTGCCAAGACCAAGGTGGAAGAAGCGGTCATGTGGGCCGTGAAGCACCTGACGGCCTGACCGGCCAAAAGCAATACCCGCCGCGCCTGCGACCAGGTGCGGCGACTTCCTCTCATTCATGCGGGCAGTTATGGCAAGAAAACCGAAAATTCAGGGTGGTATCCAAGGCATTCGCGCGCAGTTCCTGGACGCGCAGCAGGTGCTGGACGAAAAGAAAGAGTTGGTCGATCCGGACGCCAATCTGCTGCGCAATGGCATCAAAGCCGGCCAGTGGGAAGGCGCACCTCACCACAACATGCCACCCGATTGCCCGATTACTGTTCTGGGCAAGAAGGGGGAGACGATCTATGTCATCAACGCGATCGGCGAGCTCGAGGAGATCACCCGGCATGATCTGCCGACGTTGCTCCGGATCTTTTCCCCATTCGTGAATTACGTATTCTGGGCATGGCCGGCCTGGTCGAAAGCCAAGGGCGAGCCCGGAAGTGAAGGTTATGTTCCGCCGAAGGTCGAGCGCGTGCAGCGTGACCAGGCCTGGACGGCGATCATTGGCGAGGCCGGCCGCAAAGGCCTGTTCGATCCGCAGAACAATGTGCGCGGCCGTGGCGGCTGGAAGGCGCAGGATAAATTCATCTGGCATAGCGGCAAGCACCTGTTTTCTGTCGACATTAAAACCGACAAAAATAACCGAGCGACCGACTGGCAGCTGCAGGCGGCCAAGCCCGGCGATTACGACGGGTTCTTTTACGCCCAGGACAACGATACCGTACACCCGTGGCAGACGCCGATCGGCGTCAACGACAGCCCGGCGCATATCATCCTGCAGGATCTGAAAAGCTGGAAATGGGAGCGGCCCTACATCGATCCGATTTTTTTTCTGGGCTGGATCGGCTCGGCTTTCCTTTCTGGCGCGCTTGACGTTCGCCCGATCATGTTCACCATGGGTGGTGCCGGCACGGGTAAATCGACCCTGCACGGGATCCTTCGGGCGCTTTTCGGATCCGCGCTTTATTCCACGGCCAACACGACGGCCGCCGGCATCTACCAGAATATCAGGCAGGACAGCCGACCGGTTGCCGTCGACGAATTCGAGCGCAAGGCGCAGGGCCAGAAAGAGCAGGCCATCATCGAGCTTGCCCGCCAGTCATATTCCGGTGCTAAGGGATATCGCGGCGGTGCGAACGGCGACGGTACCGAGTTTGAATTGCGCTCGAGCTTCATATTTTCGGCGATCCTGCATCCACACCTTGGCGTCCAGGACCGCACCCGCATGATAATTCTGAACCTCAATGCCCTGGATAAAGACGCCAACGCAACGCAGCCGCTGATCAAGGAGGAGTGGGGCCGCATGATACTCCGGCAGATCATGGACGGCTTTCATGACTTCTATTGGCACATTCTGCCGAAGTGGCGGCAGATCCTTTCTGACCAGCGCCTGGCGTTGGATCCGCGCGCGATCGACACCTATGGCACAGTATTGGCGTGCGCGGAGCTCCTTGTGGGAGAGCAGGGGCTTGTTGACGCTGGCATGCATCAGGATCCCACCGCCGATGGCGTTCGTCTGGATCTCGATATGCTCGTGGAAACCATTGAGGCCGCGACGTCGGCCGACAGAGCGGAGCAGGTGCCGAAATGGCAGGAAGTCATCGAAAAGATCATGGGCGCGAAGGTAGACGCCTACAAGGCCGGCGAGCGGCAGACCGTTGGCGGCATCATCGAGGCGCTGGAAAACGATCAGCGCAGTGACATGAACATTGATGAAGCCCGCGCCCGCCTGGCGCTGATCGGGCTCGGCCTGCGCGACAAGAACAAGCCCTGCAGGGGATATGCACTGGCGATCCCTCACAACGATGACAATCTAAACCGGGTGTTCGCCGACGGTGAGTTTAACCACGGTGGCTGGACGCTGGCGCTGAAACAGGCACCGCAGACGATCGTGCCGCGTGAGCTTTCGAAGGCGGACAAAACCGTGAAGATCAACCGTGTGGCCAAGACGGTTACGCTCGTCGACCTGGCTGGTTATGACGAGCGCATGGAGGCTGCTGGGTGACCGTTGAACTCGTTCGCTATTCTTTGGCCTGGCGGCGTCCAGATATCCCGCCGCCTGGCCCTCGTGTGCTCAAAGCCATGCTCGTCCCTCGAGGTGAGCGATGCCCGCCTGAAATCATGGCCCTGTGGGTTCCTGGCGGCGGCTACAGCATCGGATGGGAATTGGTAACGCAGCAGCCAATCCGGCGCTGGAGCCGTGAAGCGAAATCAAAAGCGCGCATACGGAACCTGCAGCACCGAATGCGGAAGAAATACCCTCTGTTTGCGGACACATTTATACAGGCCGAGCTCGAGCGCAGGCCGGCATACTACGCGGCCGAGGACTAGCGTTAGTCAGCGCCGCCGCCGTCAATCAGCCCGCTGGAGCGATCCGGCGGGCCTTTCTGTTTCTACCAGCGTGATATCGGCCGTTGCGGCCGCTCGGCCTTCCTGTTGCCCGGGAGAACGAACGTGACGCTGATCCGCCGGTTGCCGCATCGCGGACATCGCAGCCTGCCGGCGATGCTTGCCAGCGGGAAATCCCGGCCGCGTGTCGCAACCAGCGTCATCATGTCCAGATCATAGCGCCATTCGCATTTGAGCGCCGCGTGGCCGAGATCCACGCGGCCGTCCACACAGCGTGCGAACAGCTGCCAATCCGCGTTGAATGCTTCTCCGATCGTCTCAACCATGGGCGACTGAATTACCAGAACAGAATGAGAACATCAATTCACTTTCGTCAGCCCACACCCTGTCCTTATTGCGTCATTTTCCCCCGCCCTTTGCCCCTCGCATTTAACTCTCTTACCCCCGCCCCGTGACTTCAAAAGCGGTGTCCGCGCCGCCGCATTGAACGGCGATTGGAGAGAGGCGACACGAGAGAAGAAATGCCGGGGCCAATCGCTACGAAAGCTTGGAGCAAGTGAGGCGCGGACGGTGCCAGCGCCTGCCGTTGCAGCCTGTTCACGGCCTAGGCCTCCGCTTCGCTCCGGCCTTGTGGCCGCTCACTACGATATGCCGGGGAAAATCCCGGCGCTGGCACTTAACACGGGGGAATGCGTCATAGCGTGAACGTTGCGGGGCCTGTCTGCCCTGCCGGGTGCGGGTGGTTACCAGCGGTTACCATTCGGTTGGCGGCAGAGTAACCGCGATAAATCAATAAAATCAGAGGCTTGTAATGTCGGTTGGCGAGTTACCCATATATTGCACCCTTTTACGCGCGCGCGTGCATACGCGTAGATGGTGATTTGATGGTAACCGGGTAACCGGTAGGTATATGTTCCTGTTTTTCTTGCAGAAATGCGGTTGGAAAATCGGTTGCCACCGGTTGGCGAAAGCCGCCGCCGGTAACCGGAATAAACAAATAGGGAAATATCTGGTGAGCGACGAAACCGAGCAAAATCAGGGGCTTCAAGTGGCACACACGCCGCCGGAAATTTCGCCGGAGCGCGCCGCGAAAGTCGGATCGATGGCGGCGATGACGGAAACTGTCATGGCCGGCCTTGCCCAATCCATCGCGGGCGGGCGCGAGGAACCCGAGCAGCAATCCCTCTTGCTTGCCGATCCTGAGGGCGAGAACTGCCTATTCGCCGGTCCGGTCAAACACGTCGCGTCAATCATGGATGCCGCCAAGCGGGCGAGGGGGAGGCCGAAAGGCTCCCAGAACCGCCGTTCCACCGATCTGGCGAACTACCTGCTATCCATGGGCTATCGCGATCCGGCTTTGAACCTCGCTGACCTGGCCAACTCCAATCCGGTGGCGCTTGCCGCCGAGCTGGCCTGTCTCCCAACCTTCGAAGGTGCTACGCCAGAACAGGTGATGGAAGCGGCGGTGCGGACTGGCGTGCTCGACCGCGACCAGGTGTTCAAGATGATGAGCAAGGCATACGACATGATCGAGGATGCCAACGCCGAGCTCATGCCGTTCTTCCATGCCAAGCGACCGCAGGAAGTCCATGTCAAGGAAACCAAACTCGGCGTCATGTTCATCGGCGAAATGTCGACTGAACGGCCAGCCGCAGGCGCGGCGCTGGACCTGACGCGGGTAGATGCGCCGAGCGAAAAAGATCAATGAAATCAATGTCCGTTCGTGCGACTTCGAGGGCTTGCGACATATCTATAGATAACCATTTGAAATCATTGATGCCGCAACTGATGGTAAATCAGTGGGCAGGTTTGGTTTCCGGCCTCGCGCGGGCGGGAAACCGGCTGGCCTCCTGCCCGTGGTGGGGGTGGTTCATGCGGACGCGGGCAAAGGCCCGCGACTTCACTTTGAAAAGCCCCTTCGGGGCTCCCCCTATGGGTGTGCCGCCTCACACACACGGCCCTTTTGGCCATTGCCCGACTTAACGGTGGCGGGCGGAAACTAATCTTTCCTCATCGAGGGCGGGCGCGGGCGCGCGGGCTCTGGGTTTTGAAAGGGTTTCAGGGTCATGGGAAATATCGATGTTGCGCGCTATGTGCCGCCGGGTCCGGTGGGCGCGGCTTTCATTCATTCGAAGGGGCCCATTGATATCATTATGGGGCCTGCCGGCTCGGGAAAGACTGTTGCCAGCTGCATCAAGGGGCCGTTGCTCGCTGCCTCGTACATGCCCGTGTGCAGGGACGGGCGTGTGCGCGTGAAGCTGATCTGCGTTCGTGACACCTATCGAGACTTCGCCAGAACGGCGCTGGCGAGCTGGCACGAAATGTTTCCGGTCGGTCACCCTTGGCAGCGGCCGGACAAGGGGTATGAGGGCGGGCAGGATCGCCCGGTCCGCCACCATCTGGTCTGGGAAGCTTGGCGCGGTCCGGATAAGGTGATCGTCGAATTTACGCTCGAGACCGGCGCGATCGCGGACAGCAACGTGATGCAGTTCGTCAAAGGCTATGAGGTCTCGATGGCCTGGGGAAACGAAGTGGACATGATGAGCCCGGAAGTTCCGGGTGCTCTGTTCATGCGTACCGGCCGATATCCGCCGGTGAAAGACATCGCGCCTTCCGAACTTGATCGAGTTTCGCGCGACGGCCGCGAGGCGATGCGGCGGATGGGGATGACGGTCGACGACACCGAAATCACCCTGCCGCGTATGTTCTGGGGCGATATGAACCCGCCGGACGTTGATCATCCGCTGCTGAAGGAGGTTGGCTGGGAGGATCCTGAAAAGAAAAACCCGGCCTATAATTTTTTCCGCCAGCCGGGCGGCCTCGATGACGGAGCGGAAAACCGCGTCGGCCGCCCGCGATCGGCTTACGAGATGGATCTGCGCGCCATGTCGGAAAACCTTTCGCGGCGCATGGTGCATGGCCTGCCCGGTTACGCCCAGGACGGAAAGCCGGTCTATCCAGAGTACAACGAAAAAATTCACAAGGCAGACCAGCCGCTGGCGCCGACGCCTGGCCGTGGCATCACAATCGGCATCGATGGCGGCGGATCTCCGTCGGCGACCATCGGTCAGCCCCAAGCGAACGGGCAGGATCGTTTGCTTGCCGAGCTGGTGACGGAACCCGGCACGGGACCCACGCGGTTTTCTTTGATGTTGCTGGATCTGCTGATGAGCCAGTTTCCCGGCCTGCCTATCATCGGGATCTATGGCGACCCCGCGATTTTCTACGGTGGTGACACTGAAAACGACGAAATGAATTTCGCGATGACGGTGCAGAAAACGCTTCGCTTCCCCATCATGCCCGCTCCTTCGAACGAACCCGGCGTGCGCCAGGACGCGGTGCGCATGGGGCTTACAACGATGATAGACGGCCGGGTTCCGGGCTACCTCGTCGATCCGCGCTGCAAGATGATCCTGGGCGGATTTGCCGCCCACTACAAGCTGACGAAGCAGGCGACGATCGGCGGTACCGACAAGCTGGCTGTGGTCAAGAATTCTTACTCGCACCCTCACGACGCCGAGCAATACCGCCGGCTCGGTTATATCGGCCTCGCGAACGTCATTGCCCATGGGGCTAACAGCGCGCTGCCGGCCGGCGTCGTCAGCTTGCATGAACAGCGCTTGGCGCGCAATCAGCCGAAACTGCAGCGGCCCGGAGATTTCAGCGTATGGGACGTCTGAACGTGAGTAGCCCCGCCGCCTGGCTCGACTGTCTCGCGTGCGCGGGCGGGCGGGCGCTCGCGCGTAAGGCTGCGATCTGGCAACGATCGAACGGCGAGAGTGTCGCGCTGCACATCGATGGCGAGCTGTTGGCGGTTGCTTATCTCGTCCCGGATGATGAGGGGCGATGGGAATTCTGCCTCACGCTGCGCCCGCACGCCCGCGCGTATATGCGTGAGCTCGTCCGGTTTGCGCATTTGACGCTGTTGGCCTTCGCCCAAAATCGGACCGTCATAACCTTCGTGACGGAAAACAA
This sequence comes from Agrobacterium sp. ST15.13.015, assembly GCF_027871645.1. Classification (NCBI taxonomy): domain Bacteria; kingdom Pseudomonadati; phylum Pseudomonadota; class Alphaproteobacteria; order Hyphomicrobiales; family Rhizobiaceae; genus Agrobacterium; species Agrobacterium sp. ST15.13.015. The sequence continues at coordinate 150,165 of NZ_JAQAHF010000010.1, read as the reverse complement.
CGAAAGCGGCGTGCGCATGGCGCGCCTGGTCGGCTTCCGTCACCAAGGTGCAACCCTCTGGATTTTTGACGGGGAACATCATGGGCGGCATCGTACAGAACCTTTTCGGCGGCGGCGGCAAAAAACAGGCGGCCGACGCTGCGAAGAAGCAGGAAGAAAGCCAGCAGCTGCAGCGTGTGGCGAATGACCGCCAACTGGCGGAGGCCAACCGCAACAAGCAGGCAGTAGGCGCGACCCGCAAAGCGCCTCGCGGTCGTCGTCTGTTCGAGGATGGCGGCACTGATGCGGGCGGCTCGAGCGCGGTGCTCGCCTGATGGATGGGGATTTCAACGTTGACGTCCAATCCCTGAAAACCCGTGTCGACAACACCTGGGGTGCGCGTGCTCATTGGACCCCGATCTATCAGGAAGCCTACGATTTCGCCGTGCCAATGCGTCGGCCGAGCGGTGGGGCAAACGGCAAGGCCCGTGGGCCTGATCGGCTTTTCGACATGACAGCGCCCATGTCCGCGATGTATTTCGCGGGCAACCTGCAGCGGGATCTGTTCCCGGCCGGGCAATCCACGTTCGAGCTCGAGGCTGGCCCGCTGGCTGCCATGGCGCTCGAGGATGCCGAAAAAAAGCAGTTCAATCGGGAGCTATCTCGGGTTTCGAAGCTTATTCACCCGTTCTTTCTGGCGGGTGATTGGGATACGGCCATCCACGAAATGTGCATTGATCTGGCGGTCGGGACCGGTGCGCTTCTGCCCGTCAAGGGTACGCCCAGCAATCCCATCATGTTTGCCTGCATACCCTTTGACCAGTTGGCGATCTCGACTGATGCTTATGGCCGAGTCAATCTGGTTTCGTGGCGGCAGCGGTTGCGGCGTGACCAGATCGTTGACGCCTGGCCGAAAGGTCGCTTTCCGGATGATTTCAAGGAGAAGGCGAAAACCAAGCCATCCGAAGAATTTACGGTTTACCAGGATTGGTGGGCAGATCCCCGCCCAGGCGGTGGCTGGCACTTCGGCGCACGCATCGACAACACACTGGGGCTTGTGACGCATGAACGTTACCGGACCCAGCCGATTGCTATCCCGCGCTACTACCGCGTTCCCGGCGAAGCTTATGGACGTGGTGTCATCCTCACGGCGCTGCCGACGATCAAGACGCTGAACAAGGCGCAGGAATTGGCCCTGAAAAGCGCGGCTATCAACATGCTGGGTATCTGGGGGTATCGCGCCGGCGGGACGTTCAATCCGAATACGGTGCAGATGGCTCCTGGTCAGTTCTGGGCCATGCAATCGACCGGCGGCGTTCTCGGGCCAGACGTGCAGCGGCTCGATCCTGCAGGTGCAAATATGAATGTTGCCCAGATGCTGATCGGAGATCTGCAGGGCCAGATCAAGCAAGCCATGTTCGATACGCGCTTACCGGATTACGAGGGTACGCCTCGATCGGCATCGGAGATGGCGGGTCGCCTGCAGCAGCGGGCGAACATTCATATCGGTGCTTTCGGCCGCCTGGTGCGCGAGATCATGCCGGTGGTTGTGCCTCGTGCGGCTGAAATCCTGATGGAATTCGGCATGCTGCCCAGCATCCAGCGGGTGGATGATCTGTTGGTTTCGGTAAACGTCCGTTCGCCGATGCAGGCCGCACTCAACGCCGATCGCATCGCAGCGATCGCCAACTACCACGATATGGTCATGGCCTTTGCCGGACCTGAACAGCGCGAGCTCTATCTCATCCAGGACAAGGTCATGGAGCGGATCGCCGACGGTCTGCAGATCGACAAGGATCTAATCCCCGACGAAGCCGAGAAGAAGAAAGTTCTCGTCAAGATCGAGGATGCGCGTCGCCAGCAGATGGAGGCGATGATGGCGGCGGAGGTTGCAAAGCAGGCTCCGGGTGCGCTCAAGGATCTGGCCGTGGCTGACATGCGGAGGGCTGCTTGATGTCTGGGCCTTTTATTCCAGAGCGTGCTGCCCAGCCCATGGATTTGCTCGAGCAGCTGACGGAAGACGGTAGTGGTTGGGATGGGCTGGAAGCGCTGTTCCGTCCGCAGATGCAGGCTGCGCCGCTGCAGCCGCATGAGGGCGTCGCCAAGTTCATGTACGGGCTTTACCACACCGCCGAAGGCCGGGCGATGTTCGAATGGATGATGGATATCACCCTGCGCATGCCTTTGCGCTCAACCGGCCAGACCTTTGAGCAAACCGCGCTCAACACCGCAACGCGGCAGGGCATCAATGGTGTGGGTGAAGCGATCCTGGCCGCGATCGGCCACGGTGGAAAACTTGTCGAAAAATCACAAAACCAGAATGGAGCTGGATCATGAAATTTAGATTTTTAGGCGGCGTCAATTTCTTTGACGCGATGCTGTTCAATTCAGAAGGCGGTGGCTCGGGTGGCGGCGGTGATGCTGCTGCAGCAGCTCCGCCTGCAGGTTCCTCCGCGTCGGCAACTCCTCCCGCCGACGCGGGCGTGCAGCCGCCTCCATCGGCTGCCGCTCCTCCGGCGGGTGCTTCGTCACCGCCCGCCGGAGATATCTACAAGCCGGACGGGTTGGCCGATCATTTGCTTGGCAAGAGCAATAACGAGACGATCGACAACATGAAAAAGGCTCTTGACGGTTACCGCGATCGCGACGCGGCAAACAAGGTTGGGGCAACCGTTGAAGCCTATGCAGAGTTTTCCGGCGACATTCCGGAAGCGATCAAACCGCATCTGGAAACACTGAAAAGCGATCCGCTCACCGCGCGCATGCAGCAATTCGCCTTCGAAAACAAGGTTCCGCTGCCAGTTTATCAGGGTATGGTTCAGCAGTTCCTTTCGGTCTCCTCTGAAATGGGTCTGATGGAGCCAGTCGTTGACGAGAAGGCGGAGCGGGCCGCGCTCGTTCCGGAGGTTGCGAAGCACCTGCCGGAGACGGAACAGCGCCAGGCTGTCGAAAAGCGGATGAATGAAAATTATGCGTTCCTTGACAGTGTCGCCGCCAAGGGTGTTGAAAACGGCGGACTTGCAAAGGATGACGTCGAATTCGCCAAGGCGATGCTTGGCGACAGTGCCAAAGGACACCGCATGTTCGAATGGATCCGTGGCATAGCCGGCGGCGGGCAGGGCGGCGGTCCAGCGATGCAAATCGGCCAGACCGGCGGACTTGATCCGAAGGCGGAGCTCGCCAAGCGTGGCGGACTTCCTCAGAACACGGTTGGCCACAAAGATTTCGACCGTGCGTCTTACGATCAGCTGCAGGCCGACTATAAACGCGTTTATCCCGGCTGACGCACTGAACGGCTCCCGCCCGCTGGCATGATTTGCCTGCTACCGGACGGGAGCGACCTGGGGAACATGCTGGCTATCCTTCACCGGACCCAGTAGTGCCCGGCTAATCGGCCCTCACGGTGATTTCGTCCATCACACCATTTGAGGGTCACACATGCCTGTTGAAGCTTGGTTCAAAGAAAAAATCCGCGACGACGTTGCAACCCGTCTGAAGTCCAAGGGTGGATTTCTCGACGGCACGATGAAAACCGGCGAAAACGTCGCCGGTACGGTCAAGTTCCCGATCGCGGGCGGCCGCATCAAAATGTACAAGCTTTCCGGCGCAATCGAGGAAGTACGTCCGCAGGGGCTCGACATCGACGTCGTTTCCTTGCAGGCCTCCGACTATACGGCGGAAGCGACCATTCGCAACCAGGACACGCTGCGCCAGGCTCCGTCTTATCAGGCGGAAGTTGCCGACGCGATGTCCAAATCGGTGCGCATGAAGCGCGACAACCTGAAATTCGATGCGCTCGACGCCTTCTGCAACGTCGGCAATGCCAACATTCCGGGCGGCGGCCCGACCGTTCCGAAAACGATCGGCGACGGCAGTGCGCGCATCGACCTTCCCTTCGTCAACCGTGCTGCCGCGCAGGTTCGTGGCGTCGGCTCGGATGAGGAAATTTACTACCCGATCCCGTTTATGTGGTTCGAGCAGCTTTGCTGGTACAAGGAATTCTCCTCCAAGGACTATCAGGGCGATAAGGATCTTCCCTTCGCTCAGTCCGGTATCGTTGACAAAAAGACCTGGAAGGGCATCCATATCATGGCGCTGCCTGATGAGCATTTCAACTACGGCACGGCCAAGTGGGTGGAAGGTCAGGACGAATGGAATGCCGGCTACCTCGATACGTTCATGTGGACGAAATCCGCCGTTGGCTGCGAAACCTTCTGGTCGAAAGAGCAGATGGACATCAACGAATGGATCGGCAAGGCCGGCAAGCCGCTCCTCTGTGACACGGCTCTTTCTGGTGCGGCCATCGGCCTCCTCCCGGAAGGTGTCAAGCGTCTGCGTTACCTCGCAATCAACGATACGGTTCGCCCGACCTGATGTGACATGCCGCCCGTTTCGCGCGGGCGGCTCGCCCTCCTGTCTCAACTGAAAAGGATACGACTATGGCTCATCGCCCCCGCGATCTGCGCCGCCGGACCACGATCAGCATTCCCGGTCAGCGGCAGATCATGTTTTTCGACTATGCCACCGTCCACACGCTGGCTGAGGTACAGGCCGCCGGTTTCTTCAATGACAGCCGTGACAATCTGACAGTCGGCAGCATCATCGATTGCGTCGCGGATATCAACGGTACGACGGCGCGCGTGGTTCTTCGCACCACGGCCGTGCCGCCGACCGGCAACGTCACCGTCGCCGTAGATGGTGGTCTGGCCGCGTCTTAATTCGCGTCGCACTCAACGATGGACCGTGGCCGGTATTCTCTGGCCACGGTTTTCTTTTTTTCGGGCGGTGGTCATGGCAATCAACAAGACGACGATCATCAACCAGGCGCTGACGTTGATCGGCGCTGGCAGCATGTTCTCTGTCGACGATGGCTCTGAGCTCTCCGAGCAGATCGAGGCAACCTGGCCGATGGCCGTTGACCACATCTTTGGCATGCATGATTGGAGCTTTTCGAAGAAAACGTTCAAAAACAGGCGTCTTGCTGACCGTCCTGAGAACGGCTGGGCTTACGCCTTCGAGTTGCCAGGTAATCGTCTAGGCCCGCCGCTTCTCAACCTCGAAAGCGCTGGAAGCAATCCACGCACGTTGCGAAATTTCGCGCTCGAGGAAGGGCTACTTTTCGCGAATGTTCCGGACACCTGGTCGCAGTGCAAGGTGCTTGTGGATCCTGATTACTGGGATCCGCCCTTCCGCTCCGCCTTCATTGTTGCGCTCGGCGGGTATCTTGCAGTGCCGGTTTGGCAGGATGCAGATCTGCAGGATCAGAAATTCACCCAGGCATTCGGCACGCCGTCGCGTGAAGGGACGGGCGGCATGTTCGGCCGCCTGATGGCGCAGGACAAAACGGCCGCGCCGATCGGCGCTGATTTTATGGCGTCGGATCCGCTGACCGCTGTTCATCATACCGGCGGGCGTGGCTTGCTTCCCTGGCACGGAGAGTTTTGATGGCGCGTGTTGCGGGACAACTGAAAAGCTCCGCCAATGCGGGGCAGCTTGCACAAAGCCTTCTCGGGAAGGTCAACCTCAAGCAATATTATTCCGGCGCAAAACGCATGCTGGGTTTCGAGCCTATTCCGCAAAGTGGTTTTTCGCTGTTGCCAGGATCCCGGCTTGCTGGACTTGCTGCCGCAGTGCCGGTTGTGCAGACCACGCTCACCGTGAGCTCGTCGCTTTCCTACACTCTGTTTTTTATGGCTGGGCAAGTGGAAATCTGGAGACAGGATCTGGTGAAGGTCGCAACCGTCGCTGTGCCCCAGATTACGGCGCAGATATTGCCTGAGATCGAGTTTTACGGTGAGGCCAACACCGTTGGAATTTTTCATCCGTCGATATGGGACGGTATCCGTTTGCTGCGCAACACCACGAATGATGCGCTATGGACGGTTTCCGCCTGGCCGTTTCAATTCATTCCCGACGTCGATCTTGGCGGGTCTTACACCAAGACTGATGATGTTTGGGAGATTTACTTCCGTTGGGGATCCGGCGTCGACAATGTCGTCGTCTCGCTCACCGTCGAAGGGTCAACCACGGCAGCTGTTTCGATGGGGGCTGCTCCCGGATCTGGTGACTGGGGAGCGTTTTCCAACAGCATGCGTGCGGCTATCGCGGCGCTGCCGGGGTTTGTGTCGGGGGTTTCTGTCAGTGATCTCGGTGGATCCTCCACTTTCCGTCGTATTCAAGTCCGTTTTTCAGGAATTCTGCAGGGTGCCGAATACGATCTCGATGCATCGATTGTGAACACCTCAGAAATGTCTGCGCTCGCCACGCATTCCAGCATCGGCGAAACATCCGGCGAGCCGCTGATTTCCTCTGCTCGCGGTGGTTTCTCCGGCATGACCAATTATCAGGATCGGTCCATTTACATTGCACCGAAGGCAAAGCCGGCCGCGATTGGCATGTCGCGCATCGGTGAGTATTTCGATCTCAATATTGAAAGCCAGTCGGAGAATGCTGCCCGCCTTGAGGCATTGCGGACAGAGGTTTCCGAAACTGCGCTCTATGCGCTGGATGCGACTTATCTCGTCGTGTTTACCGACAGGGCGGAATATTTTGCCTCAAACCGTACGGTCGAGCGCGGGAAGCCATTGAACTGGGTGCGCGCATCTGCGATCGGCACGAAGAAGGGGTGCAAGCCCGTCTTGATGGATAGCACCATATATTTCGTTTCGCGTGATGGCGGCAGGCTTTATTCTGCCAGTTACGATGCTGTATCGGAAGCATTCCAGCCATCTCCCGTCAACGATCTCAACAACGATATCGTGTCGAACATCGGCCGGATGATAGTGCAGCGCAAGAGCGGCAATATGAGCGGCGATCGGCTTTGGTTGTTGCGTGAGGATGGCCGCCTCATCTGCTGTGCGGCCAATGTCAGCCAGGACATCCGACTTGCTGCATGTGAATGGCCCGTTGCTGGCAACGGCTTTGTGCGTGGTATCTCTGTCGATGGTCTCGATCGCGTGTGGATCACGGTCGACCGAAACGGCGTCTACAGCCGCGAATTGCTTGTGGAGCAGGAAGATAGTCTTTTCCAGACAACTGTTTCCACGACGACGGATCTTGCCGGTGCGGTTGCCGGGCTCGCGATGTTTGAGGGCAAGACTGTCTGGGCGGAAATCGACGATGATATTCATGGGCCATTTGTTGTTTCAAGTGGCTCGTTTCAGACCGATGTTGCGGGACGGCCGGCCATCGTCGGTGTCTGGACGCCGCCAATCTATGAAAGCATGCCCTATGTGCGGGTGCTTCCAAACGACGACGTCGTGCGGCGTCCTGGCAAGGTGGTTTCGGCACGCCTTTACCTCGAGGATGCGGCCAGCATCGCAATTGGCGCGAATGGGCGTGCCGCGCGTGAGGTGCCGCTGCAGCTCGCGAACGACAACCTTGATGCCAAAAAGCAGAATTTCACCGGGCATAGGACCGTTGCCGGCCTGATTGGTGTCTGCATGGATCCGACACTGACCATTACGCAGGTGCGGCCTGGGCGGCTGCGCGTGCGGGATTACATCGCGGGGGTGAAACTGTAATGGAATTGGCAGCGAGTTTTGTGACGTCTATTTTTGGGGGCGGCGGTGCTGCTGCAGCGGGTGCTGCCGCCGGCACCACGGCAGCTGCAGCTGCGCCGGCTGCTGCTGGGTTTTCTCTCTCGACGTTACTGCAGGGGACCGCGACTGTCCTGGGTGTCGTTCAATCCATCAGTGCGGGAAAGGCGGATGCTGCGGCATTAAATGCAGCAGCTGATGATGCCGCCCGCGAGGTGCCTTTGGAGACGCTGCAGGGCATCAACCGTCGTACAGCGATCAAGCAGCAGATGATGGAGAGTATCGGAGAGCAGGATGTTGCCTATGCGGCATCCGGGGTTGATCTTTCCTTCGGTACGCCGACGCAGGCGCGAAAAGAAGCCTTCCGGCAGACCGATCTCGCCGTCACCTCAGATGTGGGAACTGAGCAGACACGTGTCGGGCGCTTGCAGGAGCGCGAGGCTGAGTATCGAAAGAGAGCGTCGCGCGCAAAGCGGTCCGCCATGGTTGATGCCGCATTGACCGGCCTCAAGGGTGCAACTTCCATCGCAGACAGGTACTGACATGGCAAATAGACGGCTGGATCCTGTATCCTATAAGCCATTCCACGCGCAGCCACTCTTGAGTGAGGGGCTGCTATCGGTTTCACGCGAGGGCGGAGATCTCGAGCGCAAGGTCGCGGCAGGCCTTGCGCGCATGGCTGACGAATTTGGTCAGCGTGCTGATCGCGAGGCGGAGCGAGCTGGTGAACTCGCCGGCAGGCGCGCGGCGCTGGAGGGTGCGCCAACGGCTTCCGTCATGACGGGTGGCGGATATTCAGGCGAGAAAGTTTCAAGTGGGGTCCGCGTGAAGGTGCCGCCCGCGGAGCTCCGGACGATGATTGCCGACGCGGCTGTGCGTAACGGTGTCGATCCGCACGCCTTGACGGAGATCGCCGGCATTGAGAGCTCATTCAATCCCTACGCAAAGAACAGCAGCTCATCGGCAGGTGGGCTTTTTCAATTCGTCGATAAGACCGCCGGGCAATACGGGTTGAGAGACCGCTATGATCCCGCCCAAGCGTCAGATGCTGCCGCTCGACTGATGCGTGACAATCGCAATCATTTGCGAAACACACTCGGTCGCGACCCCAGTGCGGGAGAGTTATACCTTGCACATCAACAAGGGGCGGGCGGTGCCTCGAAGCTGCTTGCAAATCCAAATGCCTTGGCTGTTGACGTCGTAGGTCATGATGCGGTTCGTCTGAATGGCGGGACCGCTGATATGACGGCTGGCCAGTTTGCGAGCAAATGGATTTCGAAAGTTGCTCCCGGCGGTGGCTCCTACGACAAGCTGCCGTCTGCGTCGTCTGTTGAGCCGGTTTCCGTTACTCCTGTCCGCGAGGAGGTCACTATCACCTCGGGCAAAGTGGGTACCTTCCGCCCAACCGGGCGAGACACGGTTTATGGTCGTGCTTTCGACGTCAAGGGGACCCGCACTTATCTGGAGATGGCTGATGCTGCCATGGTGCAAAACCAGCAGGCGGTCTATGAGCATTACAAGGATGATCCGGCGATGCTTGAAAAGGCATTGTCGGAAAATCTGACGGCAGATCTCCGCGACAATGTTTTCGAGGAAATCGCGCCCGAATATACTGCCGCTTATAATAAGCGATCTGCGGCCCTATTGAGTAAAGCCAGGGCGGATCAGAAAGAGCGGGCCGACGCTGCAAACCGTGTCGATTTTCTTGGCCGCGTCGATGATCTGGAAAATCGTAAAAGCCAGCAGCTCGCCGGCCTCAAGGTGGATGACGATGCAGCCGGTGCGGCGCTGGCGGACACGCAGTCGACGATCGATGCGCACTATGACAGCGCCGTTGCGCGCGGTGTGCTTACGGTAGCGGAAGCGGAGAAGGCCAAGCGCAAAAGCCGCTCTGATCTGACGGTTGGCTTTTACACGAAGCAAGCGGCGACGATGAATGCCGACCAGATCAAGACAATGCGCGCAGATATGCAGCGCGACTACGCGGCCGGAAAGCTGGATGGTGTGACGGCCGATGACTGGGATGCGATCGACAAAGGTCTGACCGGAGCTGAAAGCGCCCGCCGGACGCAGGACACCAAATCGAATGCGGACCTCGAGAAGCGCGGGGAGGAGATGGCAAAGCGCATCGCCCGTGGTCTTCCGGTTGGCGCTGACGAGCTGGCGCGTTTCCAGCTCGATGCTGGTACAGCTCCGCGCGGGAAGGAAATTGTTTCCTCCACGCTCACACGGATGAAAGTTTCCAACGCCATTCGAACCCAGCCGATCAGCGATGTTGAAAAATCCGTCAAGGCGATCCTGGGTGAGAATGCGACGGCTGACGATATCGATTTTGCCCGCAAGGCGATCGCGGATCATCGCAAGGAACTGCAGAGCGACCCGCTCGGTGTTGCGGAGCGCTTCGGCGTGCTCCCGGTTTCGGAGGGCTTGCCACTGGATGGTGACGTTGATCCCGCGATGGTATCGGGTGCCTTCTCTGAGCGCATCAATGCATCGAACGCCGCGGGGCAGCACTTTGGTGTTTCGCCGCGATACTTCCGGCCGGGTGAGGCCGAGCAGATCGAGGCCGCGGTGAAAGCGGATCCGACAAAGGGGCTGGCGATCGCCGCCGGCCTAGTCGATGCGGCCGGCCGTGATGCCGATCGCGTTTTGCGCGAGTTGGGTGAAGCTGCGCCGGCGGTGGCTCTTTCCGGCGGGCTGGTTGCGGCTGGTGGCAATAAGCAGGCGGCGCTCGATCTCATTTCCGGTTTCGGTAAAAGTCCGGAGGGCAAGGCCTATACGGATATTCCGAATACAAAGCGCATTCCGGTCGCGCAAAAGATCGCCGGCGATGCGCTGCAGTTTTCTCCTGCGGAGGTGAACCGGCTGGATGAGGCGGCCGCCGCGATCGCGCGCAAGCGTCTTTACGATGCCGGCATTGATCCCAAGAAGGATGATGCGCGGCCGTTCTACGAGAAGGCTTATCAGGAGGCCGCAGGCGCCACCTTTTCAAATGGCGTTCAGTTTGGAGGCTTCACAAAATTTGGTGGTGGCGTCTTTTCCCGCGCGCGACAGATCCTCGTGCCGCCATCGATCCGCGCTGACAAATTCGGCGATCTCATCGATGCGCTCGAGGATAGCGACGTGGGGCAGGTGGTGGCGAAGAACGGCCGCACCTGGACGGCACGTGATTTTCAGAAGGCTGCGCCTATTGCTGTCAACGGTGGTTATGCATTTGCGTTGGGCGATCTTTCCAGCAGCTCGCCGCAGTTCATCGCCGACAAGGACGGCAATCCCGTTGTGCTCGATCTTGCTGGCATGCGCGGCAAGCTCGGTGCGCGCGTTCCGGGGGCATATCGATGATACAGCTGCCGAACGTCAAGGAATTGCCTGCAAGCCGCTCGGCCGGTCCCGAAAGCTGGGGTGAGGCCTGGACGAAGGCCGCCGGCGCGACCGATGAAACCATGCGGCTGATCGAGAACACGAATGCGGATTATTATGGTCTCGATAAAGCCTATGAAGAACGCATCAAGCTCATCGCCGACATAACCGGCCAGACGTTGCCCAATCCCATGCGCGAGGCGGCGGCTGTTGATCTGGATCCAGATCGCGCTGCCGTCATGGCGATGTCACTGGGTGGTGGCGGTACGGCGTTTTCGTCGGTTGATGATGAAACCAGGGCTTCTCGAGAAGAGGAATTCAACGCAAGAGCTCTTTCCCTGTCGGGAAAATATCGGCAGGAAATCGAGCAGGTTTTGTCCACCAGTGTCGAAGAAGCCCACAATCAGGTGATGCGAGATGCCGAGAAGGCGTCTCAGGAAGCACTGAATTCGCCCGAGCTCGGCGCTGCTGGCCGATTGGGCGCGCAGCTCGCCGGCGGCCTTCGAGGGGCGGCCAGAGATCCGACGCAATGGGGCATGGCAATGTTTGGTGCCGGCGGCGCGCAATCGGCGACGGTTGCGGGGCGGATCGGCAAGACCGTGCTGACGGAAGCGCTGTTGAACGGTGGGCAAGAGCTTGTCCTGCAGGGGCTGAGCCAGGAGCGCAAGCGCGCTGCCGGCCTCGAGCATGGCATGGGTGATATGCTGCAGAACGCCGGCGTTGCAGCAGTGTTCGGTTCGCTGTTTGGCGGGTCCATCCAGGGCGGTGCGGAGCTAGCTCGAGTTTATCGCATGGGAAAAGGCGGCGAAGATATCGTTGCGCGCGTCCTCGATGGCAACCCGCAGCCTGGTGATATCGAGGCGATGGCGAAGGCCATGAATGTTGAGCTCACGCCGGAAAAGCTTGATCTCATCAATCGCAGTTTCGAAGAACGTGTTCTCGATGATTACATGGTGGCGCAAGATGCCACGCCCGCCCAGCTCGTGGTTATGCAGGCGGCAGAGCGATATGCGGCAGATCCGGACAATTTCCCGCCTCCGGAGATCGTCGAGCGCATGCTTGCGGAGCAGGAGGCCGGCCGCCTCCTTACGATGCGCCCGGATGACTACGAGCGGATTTATAGCGGCGATGCAAATGCGATCGACGATATCGCCGACACCTTCTTCGCATCTGACATTGCCGATGCATCGCGGCGCATCGATGCTGCCACCTCGCGGGTGGAGGCGGCGGCGGATGCTGTATCCGATCGGGCCATTTCGCCCCAGCCGGCGGCGCGTCGGGTGGAAGATCCTGCAGGGGCATCGTCATCGGTGCAGTCGCTGCAGGAACAGACGATCCGACCGCGCAACGTTGCAGAGCCGTTGGACGATGCCGGCATGCTTAATGCCGAGATCCGCGCTGGCGAGCTCGCTGAGCCTGCACGCGATGTGAACGGTAATCCTGAAAACTATTTCGACTTTATGGCGATCGAGGATGGTGACGGCAAGGTCAGCGTGGTGTCCGCCCGTGAAGCGCTTGAAATGGCGTCGGAGCCTGAATTTCTCGCCGATCTTTTGGAGGCATGTAAACTATGAGCTTGCGAGATTGTCTGGCTTCCGCCGTTGCGCAAGGTGCGATCAATTCGCGCCAGGCGGATGAGCTGCACCGCTATTACGACGCCCGCTTTAACAGCAAGCGCACGGCCATGTCGGAGCGGGAGGCAATGGCCGCCGCACGCGATGAGGTGGCGGCCGCCTTGCGCGCCGACGCCAAAGAGATGCGCCGGCAGGTAAATCTGACGGAAGCCGCCCGCAAGGATCTGGCAGGCTTCATCGAGAATTATCGCAATAAGAGTGGCCGTCCGGACAAGCTCGATGCGGTTTTGTCTCTCATGATCCATAATGGCTTCAAGGGCACCCAGAGCATGGCCGGTAAGGCCAATGCCATCATCGCCATGGCGCATCGCCAGCTTTCCGATGTGATGTATCATTTCCGCCGCTCCAAGGGTCTCGGTCGTCGTTTGAATAAGGTGGACATTCCGGACCTCATCACCGCCATGCATGGCGAGCATGTGAGCAACCCGACCGCTAAAGCGCTTGCCGGCGCTCTTACCGGCGTCCTCGAGGATCTGCGTCTGCGCTTCAATGATGCCGGCGGGAATATTCCGAAGCGCCAGGACTGGGGCATCGTGCATAGCCATAACCGGCGCGCGATCCGCAAGCTCGGCCGGACGCCGGAGGAGGCGCGTCAGCGCTGGAAAGATTTCATCCGGCCGTTGCTCGATCCGGAAAACATGACCAATCCGAACACGGGGGAGGTGATCGGCGCCAACGGCCTCGATAGCTCGCTTGATTATGTGTTCGAAACCATCACCTCCGATGGTTGGGCGCATCGGAGGCCGGAAGGGCGCAAGTTCGGCAAAGGCAAGGTTGCCAGCAAGTACCAGGACAGTCGCTTCCTGATTTTCAGGGATGCAAAAAGCTGGCTGACCTATAACGAGAAGTTCGGTAGCTCCGACGCGATCGGCTCCATTTTCAACCACATCAACAGTGTGTCGCGCGATATCGCTGCCATGGAGCGTTTCGGGCCGAACCCGGACGCGACGATCGAATGGCTGAAGCAGGCAGTGCAGGTCGATATCGGCAAACGGCAGGCTGGAGCGCTCACTATCGAGGGTGTGAAAGTTCCGGGGTTGGATGCGGTGAAGATTGCGGAATACCGTGTAGACAGTCTCTGGCGGGCATTGCGAGGCCGGGAAACCGTGATGAGTGGTCCGGCCCAGTGGGCAGGCGATATCCGAAATCTCGCAACGTCGGCAGCGTTGGGCTCAACCGGCATTCTGGCCGCCGCAACGGATCCGTTCGTGGCTGCTGCCTCCCGCCGCCTTGCAGGCCTGCCGGTCGTTCGCGGTTTCGGCGGGATACTCAAACGCTTTGCCAGTGACGGTGATAGAAAGGCCATGGCACGGCGGGCGATGATCTGGGACGATTATCTGCACACGATGAATGAAAGTGCACGCTTCGTCGATCAGATGTTTGGCCACGAATGGAGCCGATACGTTGTCGACCGGTCGTTGACCTGGAATGCGCTTTCGCCCCTGACCGATGCCCGCAAGCGCCTCGAGGCGACGGCCTGGCATGAGACGCTGGGCGGCCTGGCTGAAAAAGATACAGACTGGATCGACCTTAACCCGCTTCTGCAGCGCGCCATGGAAGGTTTTGGCATTACGCCCGACGACTGGCATAGGATGCGCGCCGGCGTTGACAGTATGGGTTTTCTGGATCCCGGCGGCGTTTTCGAAAAAACAGGTGATCGGACGCTTGCAGAGAAATATGCCGAGCTGATCCAGCAATGGCAGGAAAGATCTGTGCCGGCCGGAGATCCGCGTATCAAGAGCGTGCTGACCGGCAAGGTAGAGCGCGGCACCATTCTCGGGGAAATTGCCGAATTTGGTTCCCAGTTCATGAGTTTCGGCATGAGCTTCACGGCGCGGCAGATGGAAGCGATGTATGTCTATTCCATGCTTTCGAAAAGCGCTGGCGGGCGGATCGCGCGCGGATCCGGATATTTTGCTGCCATGGCTATTCCATTGACGATGGGTGCGGCGATGTACACCCAAATATTGGGTGTCCTCAACGGGAAAGACCCCGAGGACATGACGGAGGTCAAATTCTGGGTAAAAGCCTTCGTCAAGGGCGGTGGCGGCGGCCTGTTCGCTGACTTCGTCGACAAGTCGGAAAACCGCTTCGGGCAGGGTCTCACTGCCACGTTGGGTGGCATCGGTGGCGCGTTCATTTCGGACACTGTGGATCTGACGCTAAAGGGCGTTCAATCGATCATCTACCCGGAGGATCAGCAGGTTGGCCGCGCGGCGGCGAAATATGTCGGCCGCTATACGCCGATCCTGTCTTCGCATCCGGCAACGCGTCACTGGTATCGCCGCGCCTTCGTTGACCAGTTGCAATGGTTGCTGGATCCGGACGCGGACAAAAGCTTCAAGTCTCAGAAGGCGAAAGCCTCGCATTGGTGGGAGCCTGGCGAGCTGACGTTCCGGCGGCTTCCCAATCCTGAAACTGCGCTGGGGACAGATTAGAGTATAGCTTTTAATTTGTTGTGGCTTCGTGCCATGGTTGTTCTGTCGCTTTCTTCTGGGGGTAAAATGAAAAGAGCATTGATTATCAGCCTGGCGGTTATGCTTGCCGGTTGCACTGTCACGCCGGATAAATACGCAGCATCGCTGCCGGAAAATGATCCGAAATACAACACGAAGGAATGCCGGGATATTAGAAAGGCCGCGCTCGAGTTTGACAACAAGACTGGTCAAAGAATGGCGGTGGGGCTTGTCGGCGGCGCGTTGCTCGGTGTGTTTTTCCTGCCGTTTGCGGCCGCGAGTGATGCCGAGCGTGAGGAGGCGCGTAAACTCTTCGCGCGTGAGATCCATATGCGTTGCTCGAGCAAGCCTCTTCCGAAAAATCTCGAGGTAACATCAAAGTCTGGAGCCGATCGCGCCAAGCGCACTTAACGTTCCCTTCACTCCCTTACGCTCTGCCTGATCGAAATTTCAGGCAGGGCAACCATGGCCGATACACCCTATCCATTGCCGCGCCAGTTGCGCATGAGTCAGATCCTGCTGGGTGATGGCCGGCTCACTTATGGGCCTTTCGATTTTCAGATTTTCGATGCTGAGGACGTTTCTGTTTTCACCCGCCTGGCAACTGGCGGAGACTGGACGCTGGCGTCGGTTGGTGTCCAGAAAGTTTCCGGCCATCCTTTCGATCACTTCACCATCGAGTTTCCCGCGACCATATCGAGCCTCGTTCAATATGTAGTTGTTGGCGAGCGCCTCCCAGAGCGTACCGCAGGCGTTCGCAAGGGGACGCAAATCAATCCAGACGCTGTAGAGCGAGAGTTCTCAAAGATCGCTTCCACATTGCAGGAACTGCGCCGAGACGCCAACAGGGCAGTCCTGCGTGAATTCGGCGGGCAGGGCGTCATACTCGAAAACGGCATTCCCGATGGTAGCTCACTATACATCGAGGGGAATACCCTGCGCGCGGGCCCTCCGGCTGGCGCAATCGGTGACTATGTCGCAGAGGCGGCGGCGCACGCCGCTGCAGCTCAAGCCTCAGAGCAAAATGCGCAAATCTATTCGCAGCAGTCGTCGGTTTCTGCAGCGCAATCGCAGGCCAGCGCTGCCCAGGCGCAAAACCTCGTGGATGCAGCGCAGGCTGCATATGTCGGGTTTCAGCCCGGCACTTTTTACGATCTCGGTTGGCTCGAGGATGATCTCACTCTTTTTGGTGACGATCTCGGCTGGCTCGAAAATCTTTAACAGAGCGGAGAATTACGTTGGTCACCCCTATCTCTCAAGTCAAATCGACCGCAGTTGGTGTTGCCACAAAGGTTATTCCCCTGGGCGTCTTTGTCTGGAATGTCGTTACTGGTCGGATCCATGGCGGTGATGGCGTTACTGTCGGCGGCATCCCCATGGCGCGCGAAGATCAAAAGAATGATGGCTCGTTTGGTTACCTGACCGAAATCAAGATCGATAATTATGCGGTCACCTCCGGGGATAACGGCAAAATCCTGCTCGCCAACAAGGCAACATCAATCAGCTTCGCCCTTGATGCTGCTGTGACGTTGGGTGCCAAATTCACGATTGCCGTAAAAAACATTGGCGTTGGCGCTTTGTCACTGGTGCCGAACGGATCGGAGCAAATAGACGGGCTCAATGCGCCGTTCGTCGTACCTTCCGGCGCTTCTGCTGTTCTCAAGTGCAATGGAAGCTCCTTCCGAACTGTTCTTGCCACGCCCGGAATTACCGGTGAGGGGATGGACCCGTGGGCTCTCGTTCCGTTGGGCGTGCCTATTCCGGCTGACGTCGGCATGGCCGGTTTTGTCGCGCCGCCCAAGAACAGGAGTTATCGTTACATCCTTCTTTCCGCCGGTGAGGCTGGCGTTGGTGGTTATAATGAGGCCGTCTTGACGGCTGAGAGTGTTTCGGGATCCAGCCCCACCATCAGCGCAACCGCAACAGTGTCGCTTGTCGGCTCGCCGTTTAACGGTGCGACGGCGCGCCTGATCAACACGACGCGAGAAATCCTGCGCCCCGGCTCGCCCGGCGTTCTGCAGGCGGGGCAGATCTCCTCGCACACGCATGGCGTCAACGATCCGACACACGGTCACGTTTTGCAGAACCCTTCGGACAACAGTCAGGTCTTTGCCTATGCGGGAAATAGCCCCGGCACGAATGGTAACCAGATCGGCCTCGGTGGCCAGGGCGGCGCAAGTCCTGGAACGGCCGTAAGGAATTCTGCCACGGGCATTACCATTCAATCGACGGGCGGTGATGAAAACCGAATGCGCAACATGGGTGCTAATTTTTATCTGAGGATCAAGTGATGCCATATGCTTTTGAAGGTGGTATTTCCACTGAGCCGCGTGAAGACGCGATACCCATTTCAGACGCTGACTACGCTCTTGCCCTGCAGGCCATCTTGGGTGGGCGCGCGGTTTCGATCGTCGGCGGCTTTCAGATCGTTGATGCGCCGGCCGCTGTTGAGCCAGATCCATCGGACCATCTTGACCTGGCGCAGTGGAAAGCGCTCCTCATTTCCGATATCGATGCCAGCGCTGAGATCGCGCGATTGCGATACATCACGGGTGGCAGCGGTCAGGCGATGACATATCAGCAAAAGGCTCAGGAAGCCGCGCAGTGCCTTGCTGACAGCGCTCCTGTTGGGGAGAACTATCCGCTTCTTTCTGTTGAGGTCGGCATCACGGCGTCCACGCTCATCGATGTTGCCCAGATCGTCAATGCGGCCTATCGGTCATGGTTGCAGATCGGCGCGCAGATTGAGGCTTTGAGGCTTTCTGCCAAGTCGGCCGTGATGGCGGCGACAACGATCGCAGACGCAAAAGCGGCAGCAGCGGTCGCTTGGCCGTAGCTGACGCATTTGACCGCACATCCTTGCCACTACCATGGCTCCAGTTGAAAAACCGGAGCCATTTTTTATGCAAAAGGGTGCTTTCTTTGATGCTGTACGCGGTCCGCTTTTTGGTGGAACGCTTTCCAGTTCGCAGGTTAACGGAACGGAGGCGATCCTTGATCGCGCTCTGGCTGTGCGCACACCGTTGCGGCATCTGGCTTACATGCTGGCAACGACCATTCATGAGACGGCAGCGACGATGCAGCCAATTCTCGAAACCCGCAGTCCCAAGGAGAGAAGTAATCCCTCGATCGATGTTGCGATCAAGCGGCTGGATAATTCCTTTGCCGCGGGAAAGCTGCCGTGGGTGAAAAAACCGTATTGGCGTAAGGATGATGAGGGGAAAAGCTGGCTCGGCCGCGGCCTCGTTCAGCTTACTCACAAAAGCAATTACGACCGAATGGGAAAGATGGTCGGCGTCGATCTTGTGGCAGATCCTGATAGGGCTCTGGATCCTGGTATTGCGATCAGCATCATGTTTTTCGGAATGACGAGCGGCGACTTCACCGGCCGCCCGCTCTCGGATTATCTGGATGGCCGGACCGCTGACTATGTGAACGCACGCCGGGTCATCAACGGTATCGAGAGCGCCCGAAAGGTAGCTGATTATGCCGTGCGTTTTGAACAGGCTTTGCTGGCTTCCGGATATTCCGGCGACGGGAAACAGCTGCAAGCTGAAAAGCCATCAGCACCGGAATTGCCGCCTGGTGCGGATCCGGTCGTTAGTGGCGCTCCCGCTGAACCGACGTTGCCGGTCCAGAACGTCGATCCGGAAAAGCTCGATAAGCCGCTGCTGAAATCGAAAACCGTCTGGCAGTGGATCCTGACTTTTCTGGGTGCTGCAGCGGCGGCCTTCGGCGGGTTGGACTGGCGTGTGCAGATCCTCATCGTCGTGGCGATCGGCCTTTCCGGAATTTATGCCATCAAGCGCCGGGCGGACATCGCGAAGGTATATCGCGAGATCAAGGCCGAGTTCGATGCTTGACCGCCTCAAGACTGCGCTTGTGGCGATCGGGGGCGGAGTGGCGGGTATAGCCGCCACTTATGCCGTCGCCTCGCTGCTGATGGTGCCGGCGGCGAAGCGGGAGGGCAAGTCGGCCGCGATCGCAGAAATGGCTGTGGCGGCCGCCAGGGCCGAGATGCAAAGGAAGGGTGACGATGCGAGCCTGCAGACCAAAACAGATTTTGAGCTTTGCGTTCTTGGCCTTCGCAGCAACGGCATGCCAGTCGATGCCTGCGACCAGCTGCGCGGGGTGGACGAAAAATAATCTTTCTCCTTCCGGCCTGGTGGCGCTAATTGCCGCCGATAGGTCGGGCGCGGAAAGGGTCATCGGAAACGACCGCAACGGACAGCGGCAAGGATGCTGGAGCTAAAACATGCCGACGAAAACACTCACGCAGAATGGCACCGAGAATATGGGTATCGAGGCGAAGAGCGATGCGGGTTACCGCGTTCTCTCCTATTCCGGATCGCTGGGCGGTGGAACGCTGCAGCTTCTTACCCAGTGCGCCGACGGTGCTGACCAGGTGCCCGTTCCGGACGGTAAGCTTTCCGCTGCAAATGTGGACGGGAACGGCGATCCAATCCGGCAGGTTGTCTTCGTCAGCGCGGGCAACGTTTACGTCTCATTGACGGGTGCAACGGCTCCAAACTGCAAGGTGTCGGTGCAATGACAACATCGTTGCGGCGTCTGGCGTCCACCTCGCTTGCTCGCGGAAAGGCTGGGCGAGGATTGCTTTCGATCTCGCCATGGCGGGGTTTGAATGGCGGGCCGGTTCGGGTTTCTACGGCTTTCAGCCCCGTAAAGGCGAAGTTGACGGCGGGCCAGAGCGCGTCTCTCCTGATTATCGGTGACAGCACGTCCTATACGAAGTTCGGCCCCTACTATCTTTTCGGGGCTTGGCTCGGCGCGCAGCATAACGCCACCGTGCGAATTCGTCGGTGGGATGAATGGGGTCCGAGCGGTGCTGGCGATGGTCCGAAGGCTTACGCCGCCGCTGATGTTGTCGCGACGGGTACAGGCTCCACTCTGGATATCTGGCTTGCGTCTTTGCCTGGTTCAGGGCCGTATGCCATGTTCGATAAGGCCCGCCGCCCCACTGCTATTGATGCGCTGGCGCGGCCCGATCTTGTTGTGTGGCACCATGGGCACAACATCACCAGCTACGAAATGCCGGTGGCGGGCATGAATTACCTTGGTAGGGGTTTGTTCCTCGGTCCAATTGGTATGATTTCTCATAAATGGCCCGGTGTACCGCAGGCGTTGACCAATCAAACGCCTTGGCGTGACAATTCTGATATGAACAAAGTCGTTGATGCATTAAATGCAGTCAGGCTTGCCAAGCCTGATATAACCATCATCGATACGCATAGCAGATTTCTGCCGAACAAATCAGACCCTCTGTATTACAGACTGGGTGAAGTTTCTCCCGGCGTTCATCCATCAGACCTAGAAGGCCGTAACATCGGTGCGCAATCACAGGCTGACGCGATTTCCTCAGCATGGATGCAAAGCGCGGCTATCGGCGGCTTCTCGACGGCAGACTGGGTTTCTCTGACCGGCGCCAACCTGATGCCCAATGGTGACATGCTGTGGCCGTCTGGTGGTACGCCTACAGGCTGGACGGTATCCGGCTCGACTGCGGTAATTGTGAAGAATACAACTGAACAATATCCCGGTTTTGACTATTGTGTGGAAATCCAACCCGGCGCTACACCTAGTGCTGCGCGTTTGCAGCGAACGTTTCTGGAAGCGGACGTAGCCCCTCTGCGTGGAAAGACTGTAAGTTTGGCGATACTTGCCAAACGCACTGCGGGTCAGCGCCCGCCTTACATGCCGTTTGTTACCAGAACGCAGTCCCCGCCGGGACGAACATTGCCTGCTGGCCCACTCACGACAACAGGTCTGGACACCGCCAATCCGGGTGACTGGAACTGGTATGTCGTAGCGGGCATTCCTATCGATGCGGACGCGGCGGCCAACCTTATGTCTCTGGCCTTCTATCCATCGTTCAACAATGCCGGTAACGGCGGTTCTCTGTTTATTCAAAAGGCAGTTATTGTCGAGGGTCCGATGCCAAAGGGTCTGATGCCATAGGTGCCTCATTTGACGGCATGGGCATGATGGCAAAATGCACTTGTCAACTCCTGATCCGAAAGCGCTGGCATTATGTCCTTCACTGATTTTCTCGATGCAATTGGTATCAAGCTGGGCGTGCTGCTTGCTGGCCTTTTCGGTGGAGTATTACGGGCGTTGTCGCGTCCAAACGTCACATGGAAAGAAATGATCGCTTCGCCCGTCTGTGGAGCCTTGG
Source organism: Agrobacterium sp. ST15.13.015 (assembly GCF_027871645.1). Classification (NCBI taxonomy): domain Bacteria; kingdom Pseudomonadati; phylum Pseudomonadota; class Alphaproteobacteria; order Hyphomicrobiales; family Rhizobiaceae; genus Agrobacterium; species Agrobacterium sp. ST15.13.015. The sequence goes on along the minus strand of NZ_JAQAHF010000010.1, from coordinate 129,005 downwards.
CGGCCGCTTATCTTACGACGCCCTTGCTGCATTACCTCTACAGCATCAACTGGCCTTTGCCGGAGGATCCGATCGCGACGATGAATGCGGCCGCGTTCCTGACAGGCACAAGCGCGATGTGGATTTCAGATCTGATTATATCGAGGCTGACGCGTTGGGCCGGTGGAAAGCCTGTCTAGGGAGGCGAAAATCGGCGTGCGACACGTGCGACTTTTATTAGTCGCAAAATGTCGTAAACAGGTCGCACGACATCTTGAAATCTCCGGTAAGATATTGATTTTTATAGGGTTTTTGGTGAGAGCGCAGGGATTCGAACCCTGGACCTACTGATTAAAAGTCAGTTGCTCTACCGGCTGAGCTACGCTCTCCCGTGTCGGGGCTTGGCTGCCCTTCGGAAGTGCGCGGAACATATGTAGAGCGATCCGTTCGGTCAACCCAAAAAAAGCGGTTTCGACAATCAATCCGGTTTTTTTTGTCGCACCCCCGAAAAGGTGATTGGAGAGAGGGGGCGGCTGGGGATAAAACCGGCTTCAGACATGTCGGCCGGACGGGTGAAATCCTTTTGCAGCAATGACATGCACGAAAATGAAGCGTGAAGTGCCGGCGAAGCTCGAGAATCGCGGCGGCTTTGCGGAATGCGGAGTTGTTTCTTGTCGATTGCCGATATTTCCCTGTTCAGCGCGCTTCTGGCCGGCGCTCTTTCGTTTCTGTCGCCCTGCGTTCTGCCGCTGGTGCCGCCTTATCTCTGTTATATGGCGGGTGTTTCGGTCGAGCAGTTCAGGACGGAAGATACAGCGCCGCGGCCGGAGATTCGCAGGGCCGTGCTGTTTTCGGCCTTCTTCTTCACGCTCGGTTTCGCCACGGTCTTCGTGGCGCTGGGGGCCGGCGCCTCGACGATCGGTACGCTTCTGCGCCAGAATCTCGATATTCTCGCCAAGATCGGCGGTTTCATCATCATTCTGATGGGCCTGAATTTTCTTGGCGTGTTTCGCATTGGCCTGTTTTCGCGCGAGGCGCGGTTTCAGGGGGCGGGCAAGCCTGCCACGCTGTCCGGGGCCTATGTCATGGGTCTTGCCTTCGCATTCGGCTGGACGCCCTGCATTGGCCCGGTTCTGGGGGCTATTCTCGGCGTCGCCGCTGCGCGCGATACGGTTGGCGACGGTGCGGCGCTGCTTGCGGTCTATTCTCTTGGCCTTGCGGTGCCGTTCTGGATCGCGGCGGCGTTTTCCGGCTCCTTCATGCGTTTTCTCGTTCGCTTCCGCCGCCATCTCGGCCTCGTGGAAAAGCTGCTCGGCGTATTGCTGGTGCTGACCGGTCTCGCTTTCATGTCCGGTTTTATCACCAATGTGGCGATCTGGTTCCAGGAGACCTTTCCGATCCTGATGCAAATCGGCTAAGCCTCCCGCTGGAGTTGCTTGCGGGGGAAACATAGTGACGGATATCGTCGGATTGCTGTTGCCGTTTTTCGGCCTGATCTTCATCGGCTACGGGGCGGCGCGCATTACGAAGCAGCCGGTCGAGGCGATGGGCTGGCTGAACACCTTCATCATCTATGCGGCGCTTCCGGCGCTGTTTTTCAAGCTGGTGTCGAAAACGCCGGTGGAAGAACTGGCGCGAATGGATTTCGTCGCGGCCAGTCTCGCCTGCACCTATGGCATTTTCTTGGCTGTGTTCCTGATCGGCCGGTTCGTGCGGAAAAACAGCCTTGCCGAAACCACGATCCAGAGCTTCGCGGCAAGCTACGGCAATATCGGTTATATGGGGCCGGGGCTTGCGCTTCTGGCGCTTGGCGAAAAGGCGGCGGTGCCGGTGGCGCTGATCGTCTGTCTGGAAAATGCCGCCCATTTCATCGTCGCGCCGGCGATGATGGCGGTTGCTGGCGGTGACAAGCGCTCTCCGGCAAGACTTGCGCTGGATGTGGCGCGCAAGGTCGTCACCCACCCCTTCATCGTCTCCGTCATCGCCGGCTTTCTTGCCGCTTCGCTGTCATGGCAGCCGCCGGAGGCGGTGCAGCGGCTCGTGGATTATCTGGCGCAATCGGCGGCGCCCTGCGCACTGTTTGCAATGGGCGTGACGCTGGCGCTTCGGCCGATGAAACGGGTGCCGGTGGAAATCAGCTATATCGTGCCGGCAAAGCTGATCCTGCATCCGCTGGCCGCTTATCTCGTGCTCTCGTCGCTAGGGCGGTTCGAGCCGGTGTGGATCTATTCGGCCGTGCTTTTGGCCGCGCTGCCGACCGCGACGAATGTTTTCGTCATCGGCCAGCAATATCACGTCTGGCAGGAGCGGGCGTCGGCAACGATCCTGATCTCGACGGTGCTTTCGGTCCTCACGCTGACCGGCGTGGTGTATTTCATCCAGCCTTTCTGAAGCTGCCGAACAGCAGCGAGGGCAGGGCCTTCAGCCCACGACCGGGTTCGATGCCCTCGCGCATGACCATGCTTCTAAGCGTGCCGATGCCGGAAAGCACGTGCAGGCCCGCCGCGCGCGCCATCTGCACCGGCAGGAGATCGGAAAGCAGCGAGCGGTTCAGGAGATCGACGCTCAGCGTGCGGCTGTAGACATCCGCCCGCCGCCTGCGGTCGAAGCTGCTGCCGGCATCGGCCGCAACCGGCCGGTCGGAGACGGCGCTCAGCAATTCCGTCAGTGCGATGATGTCGCGCAGGCTGAGGTTCAGCCCCTGCGCGCCGATGGGCGGAAAACCATGTGCGGCCTCGCCGATCAGGGCGACGCGGCCCTTACCGAAGCGGTGTGCGGTCATGGAAGAGAGCGGCCATGCCTGCACGCTGTCCTCGACGGTGACGGCTCCCAGCATGGATTGCATGCGCTCCTCGACCCGGAGGCTGAGCGCTTCCAGCGGCAGCGCCGTCAATTCCTCCGCCTGTTGCGGGGTGACGACCCAGACGAGGCTGGAGCGGTTGCCGGGCAGGGGAACCTGGGTGAAAGGGCCGGTGGGGGTGTGGAATTCCGTCGAGACATTGCCATGCGACCGGCTATGGCCGAAGTTCAAAACAATGGCCGTCTGCGGATAGGACCAGGATTTGACGCCGATGCCGGCAGCATCCCGCACAATGGATTTGCGGCCATCCGCACCGATGAGGAAATCGGCGGAGAGCGTTTCGCCGTCGCCAAGCGTCACCGATACACGGTCGTTGCCGATGTCGATTGTCTCGGCTGTGGCATCGAGGCGGGTAATATTGTGTTCCTGCTCGACCGCTTCGCTCAGAACGCCGAGCAAAGCCTCGTTGGGGATGTTCCAGCCAAAGGCATCCAGTCCGATTTCGGACGAACGGAACTGCACGGTGGGTGCACGCAGCAGGCGCTCGGTGCCGTCGATGATCTGCATGGTGGAAAGGCGTGCGGCCGAAGGCGCGATGCGCGACCACAGGCCGAGACGGTCCATGAAGCGGATGGACTGGTCCATCAGCGCCGTGGTGCGCTGGTCCTTCCTGTCGCTGGAAGGTGCAACGAGCGCCACGTGGCGGCCCGCCCGCGCCAGCGCGATGGCCGCGATCTGGCCCGCAAGTCCCGCACCGGTGATGGCGATATCGAAGTGTCTCATGGTCCTGATCCGTTGTTATTTCCAAAGCATCATAAAGGCTTTGGTCGGGTAAATCCACTTCGGTCCCGGAACATCCGGTTGTGAAGATTCGTTGGTTGTGCCGCGATATTAGTCTTAGGATAAGCGGATTGAGCCGGTTGCAAAGCGTGGTGAATGGCCGCATACCGGAATGAACAGGCGGATGAAAAAACGGGGCACAGACGCTGACTATGAAAATTTTCAACTATAAGCGTGTTCCCTACGCGGAAATCCGCGCCTTTTCCGTCCATATGCTCACGGCCTCCGGCTCGTTCCTGGCTTTTCTCGGCGTGGTCGCCGCAGCCGAACACCGTTTCGTTGACATGTTCTGGTGGCTGGGGCTTGCGCTTCTGGTGGATGGCATCGACGGCCCCATCGCCCGCAAGGTCAGGGTTAAGGAAGTGCTGCCCAACTGGTCTGGCGATACGCTCGATAATATCATCGACTATGTTACCTATGTGCTGCTGCCCGCCTTTGCGCTTTATCAGAAGGGCATGATCGGCGAGCCGCTGTCCTTCGTGGCCGCCGGCATGATCGTCGTGTCGAGCGCCATTTATTATGCCGACATGGGCATGAAGACGGACGAATATTTCTTCTCCGGCTTTCCGGTAGTGTGGAACATGGTGGTGTTCACCCTGTTTGTCATGGACGCCAGCGCCACCACGGCGATGATTGTCGTTACCGTTTCGGTGTTTTTGACATTCCTGCCGATCAACTTCCTGCATCCAGTGCGGGTGAAGCGATTGCGGCCGCTCAATCTCGCCGTGGTCTTCATCTGGTGCGCGCTTGGCGGTTATTCGCTGCTGATGCATTTCGAAACCCCGACCTGGGCCGTGATCGGCTTCGTGGCGAGCGGCATCTATCTTTATTGCATCGGTGGAATATTGCAGTTTTTCCCCTCGCTCGGCGCGAAATGAAAAAAGGGTAAAGCCGTTTATTGCTTGTGCAAATTGCATTTAAGCGGCTTCTTTTTCAGTTGTGCGCAGCAGCAAAACCGTTATCAATAAGTTCTGATCGCGTATCATTGCATACTTTTTGGCGCGGGATTGGGAACAATGACCGCAACCGTTTGAAACGCCTCGAAGAAGGCATGACGGTTGGTGAGAGAGGGAACTCGTGACTGGAACTTTGGCGCCGGAGGCCGTGCCTCTCCTGTCCGTTCGCAAGCTGACCAAGCTGTTCGGCAATTTCGCCGCCTGCAACGGCATCGATCTCGATATTGCGCCGGGCGAAATCCACGCGCTTCTGGGTGAAAACGGCGCGGGCAAATCCACGCTCGTCAAGATGCTGTTCGGCGTTCTCGCACCGACCGAGGGCGATATTATCTGGCAGGGCCAGCCGGTTTCCGTAGGCTCACCCAGTGAGGCTCGCCGGCTCGGCATCGGCATGGTCTTCCAGCATTTTTCGCTGTTCGAGGCGCTGACGGTTGCTGAAAACATCGCCCTGTCGCTCGATCCGAAAATTTCATTGAAGGAAATCGCCGGGCAAGCGGAAAAGCTGTCGCGCGCCTATGGTCTGCCGCTCGATCCCAATGCGCATGTGGCCGATCTTTCGGTCGGCGAGCGCCAGCGCATCGAAATCGTCCGAGCGCTTCTACAGAATCCGCGCCTGATCATCCTTGACGAGCCGACCTCGGTGCTGACGCCGCAGGAGGCCGACAAGCTGTTCGAGACGCTGGAGAAGCTGAAAGCCGAAGGCCGTTCCGTGCTTTATATCAGCCATCGTCTCGAAGAGGTGCAGCGCATCTGCGACCGCGCCACCGTTCTGCGTCACGGCAAGGTGACGGGGGCCTGCGATCCGCGCAGGGAAACGCCTGCATCGCTGGCGCGCATGATGGTGGGCAGCGATGTCGCAAGCGTTTCGCGGGCCACGGGCGAGGCGTTGGGTGCGCCGCAGATCGAGGTCATGGGGCTTTCGGTCGCGCCGCGCACGCCTTTTGCCGTGGCGTTGAAATCGATTTCCATGACTGTGCGCGCCGGCGAGGTGCTGGCGATTGCCGGCGTTGCCGGAAACGGGCAGGGCGAGTTGTTCGATGCGCTTTCGGGCGAATATCCGGTCTATAATAACGATGCGATCCATCTGCGGGGCAAGCCGGTCGGCCGTATCGGCATCAATGGTCGCCGGCTGATGGGTGCGGGTTTTGTGCCGGAAGAGCGCCATGGCCACGCCGCCGTTCCCGGCATGAGCCTTTCCGACAATCTGCTGCTGGCGCGGGCGCGTTCCGACCGCAAGGCGTTTCTGACCGGCGGTTTCCTGCGCATCGTGCGTGGCTCAGTCATTAAGGCGGCGGCGCGGCGTATTTCGGAAACCATGGATGTGCGCAAGAGTGGGGCAGACCCGCTGGCCGGGTCGCTATCCGGCGGCAACCTGCAGAAATTCATCGTCGGGCGCGAGCTTGACCGCCAGCCTGCCGTGCTGGTGGTCAATCAGCCGACCTGGGGCGTGGATGCGGGTGCGGCAAGCCGCATTCGCCAGGCGCTTGTCGATCTTGCCAAAGCGGGTTCGGCCGTCATCGTCATCAGCCAGGATCTCGATGAAATATTCGAAGTCGCCACCAATATCGCGGTCATTTCCGACGGCAAGCTCTCCGATGCCCATCCGGTGGAAGAGATGACGCTTGAAAAGATCGGCCTTTTGATGGGCGGCATTCACACGTCACATTCGGGAGCCGCCCAGCATGCGCATTGAGCTTGAAAAACGCGCGGGGGTTTCGAAGCTTTTCACCCTGCTTTCCCCGCTTCTGGCGCTCACGCTGACGCTGCTTGTCGGCGCGGTCATGTTCGCCATGCTCGGCAAAAATCCGGCTCACGCGCTTTACGCCTTTTTTGTCGAGCCGCTGCTGGAAGTCTGGTCGCTGCACGAGCTGGCGATCAAGGCGGCGCCGCTGATCCTGATCGGAGTCGGCCTGTCGATCTGTTATCGCTCCAATAACTGGAACATCGGCGCGGAGGGGCAGTTCACCATCGGCGCGATCACCGGCTCCATCCTGCCGGTGCTTTATCCCGACTGGCATTCGCCGCTGCTTTTGCCTTTGATGCTGGTGATGGGCGCCGTGGGCGGCGCGCTTTATGCCGGTATTCCCGCACTTTTGAAGACGAAGTTCAACACCAACGAAATCCTCGTCAGCCTGATGCTGGTCTATGTCGCGCAGCTTTTCCTCGACTGGCTGACACGCGGCATCTGGCGCGATCCGGGCGGTTACAACTTCCCGCAGACCAAGCCGTTCAACGACAGCGCCGTTCTGCCGGAAATGCTGGCATCGGGCCGTGCGCATTGGGGCTTCGTTTTCGCCATCGTCGCGGCCATCGCGCTGTGGTTCATGATGCGCTACATGCTGAAGGGCTTCGAGGTCACCGTGCTCGGCCAATCGGCGCGGGCAGGGCGCTTCGCCGGTTTTTCCTCCAGCCGCATGGTGTGGTTTTCGCTGCTGCTCTCGGGCGCGCTGGCGGGGCTTGCGGGGATATCGGAGGCCTCCGGTTCCATCGGCCATCTCCAGCCCAGCATTTCGCCGGGTTACGGCTTTACCGCCATCATCGTCGCCTTTCTCGGCCGTCTCAATCCGCTCGGCATCATCCTTTCCGGGCTGGTGCTGGCGCTGACCTATCTGGGCGGCGAGGCGGCGCAGCTTTCGATTGGCGTCTCCGACAAGGTGACGCGCGTGTTTCAGGGGCTGATGCTGTTCTTCGTGCTGTCCTGCGATACGCTGATTTTCTATCGCATCAGGGTCGTCTTTTCCGGCAAGGCGCATCGTAAAGAAGGAGCGGCATGATGGATATGCTTCAGGCCATTCTCCTCACCGTCATCACCGCCGCCACGCCGCTCGTTATCGCCGCTTCCGGCGAGCTGGTGACGGAGCGCTCCGGTGTCCTCAATCTCGGTGTCGAGGGCATGATGATCATGGGTGCGGTCTGTGCTTTCGCGGCCGCGCATATGACCGGATCTCCCTATCTCGGCATTCTGGCCGGCATTGCCTCGGGTGCGGTTTTCTCGCTGCTCTTCGGTTTCCTGACGCTGACGCTCGTTACCAATCAGGTGGCGACGGGCCTTGCGCTCACCATTCTCGGCCTCGGCGTCTCGGGCATGCTGGGTGAAAGTTTCGTCGGCCTGCCGGGTGTGAAACTGCAGCCCATCGTCTTTCCGCTGCTATCGGATATTCCCTTCTTCGGTCCGTTGTTGTTCCGGCAGGATTTGATCTTCTACCTCTCCATCGCGCTTGTCGCCGGCATCGGCTGGTTTCTGTTCAAGAGCCGGACGGGCCTCAAAATCCGCGCCATCGGCGACAGTCACGCTTCAGCCCATGCGCTCGGCATCAATGTCATCCGCACCCGTTATCTCGCCGTCATGTTCGGCGGCGCCTGTGCGGGGCTTGCCGGTGCGCAGCTGTCGCTGGTCTATACGCCGCAATGGGTGGAAAACATGTCGGCCGGGCGCGGGTGGATCGCGCTGGCGCTCGTCGTCTTCGCCTCCTGGCGTCCATGGCGGGTGCTGGCGGGCGGCTATCTGTTCGGCGCCGTCACCATCGGCCAATTGCACGCGCAGGCCTTCGGCATCGGGGTGCCATCGCAACTGCTTTCGGCACTACCTTACCTTGCAACTATTGTCGTGCTGGTCATCATCTCGCATAATCGCCGCACGACCTTGATCAACACGCCGGCCTCGCTTGGCAAATCCTTCGTGCCGGACAGGTGAAGCATTCTCACGTCTCCAAACCAACAGGGGTAAAAATGAAAAAACTGGTCATCGCACTCGCCGCTTCGGTTGCGGCTCTCGGCGGCGTCGTTTCCTCGGCGGAAGCCGCCGACGCCAAGAAGGTCTGCTTCATCTATGTCGGTTCAAAGACCGATGGCGGCTGGACGCAGGCGCATGATATCGGCCGTCAGGAACTGCAGGCGCATTTCGGCGACAAGATCGAAACGCCTTTCCTCGAAAGCGTTCCGGAAGGTCCGGATGCCGAACGCGCCATCGAGCGCATGGCCCGTTCGGGCTGCGAACTGGTGTTCACCACCTCCTTCGGCTTCATGGATGCGACCGTGAAGGTCGCCCAGAAGTTCCCCAAGGTGAAGTTCGAACACGCCACCGGCTTCAAGACCGCCGAAAACGTCGCGACCTACAATTCGCGCTTCTATGAAGGTCGCTACATTCAGGGCCAGATCGCCGCGAAGATGTCGCAGAAGGGTCTCGCCGGCTACATCGCCTCCTTCCCGATCCCGGAAGTGGTGATGGGCATCGACGCCTTCGTGCTCGGTGCGCAGTCCGTCAATCCCGACTTCAAGGTGAAGGTCGTCTGGGCCAACACCTGGTTCGACCCCGGCAAGGAAGCCGATGCCGCCAAGGCGCTGATTGACCAGGGCGTCGACATTCTGACCCAGCACACCGACACCACCGCGCCGATGCAGGTTGCGGCAGAACGCGGCATCAAGGCCTTCGGTCAGGCTTCCGACATGATCGCGGCCGGTCCGAAGACGCAGCTTACCGCCATCAAGGACACCTGGGGCGCCTATTACATCAAGCGCACACAGGCTCTTCTCGATGGCACCTGGAAGTCCGAATCCGTCTGGGACGGCCTGAAGGACGGCATCCTGACCATGGCGCCCTATACCAACATGCCTGACGACGTGAAGAAGATGGCTGAGGATACCGAAGCCAAGATCAAGTCGGGCGAGCTGCACCCTTTCACCGGCCCGGTGAAGAAGCAGGATGGTTCGGAATGGCTGAAGGCGGGTGAAAAGGCCGAGGACGGCGTTCTGCTCGGCCTCAACTTCTACGTTGCCGGCGTGGACGACAAGCTGCCGCAATAACGGGACTTTCCATTCCCGCTGATAACAGGCCGCGCATGAAATTCATGTGCGGCCTTTGTTATTTTCATATGTTTTACGCCGTGGACGAAGTTTGCCTTTGCTTTTCAGGCGACTTGATGTTTTTCACTATATTCTGACTTGAGATATACACGTCTGGCGCGATTTTTTAAGATCGCCAACCGAACGGAAGGACATGGCACTTGCAGCGCGGAATGCTCGATGCGGCTATCGGTTTTCGAAAGCTGCAGACAAATCATGCACAGGTCGTTCACAAGCTCGGTCTCGATATCGTGTCCGGCACCTTCAAGACGGGTGATATCCTGCCGGGCGATGCCGAGCTGATGGAGCGGCTGAAAGTATCACGCACAGTGCTGCGCGAAGCGATGAAGACGCTGACCGCCAAGGGCATGATTTCCCCCAAGGCGCGTATCGGCACCCGGGTGACGGAGCGCGAAAGCTGGAACATGTTCGACAGCGAAGTGCTGCTCTGGCATTTCGAGGCGGGCGTCAGCGACGAGTTTCTGCTGCATCTTTACGATATCCGTCAGGCCTTCGAGCCATATGGTGCGGGGCTTGCCGCGACGCGGGCAAAGGACGCGGATATCGCCAAGCTCGCCGCTTATGCCAACGAGATGGGCAATACGGCCTATTCAAAGGAAAAGCGCGCGCTTGCGGATATGAATTTCCATGTCCTCATCACCGAAATGTCCGGCAATCCGTTCATGCGCACCGTCGGTTCGCTGATAAAGGCGGCTCTGGTGGGCATTTTCCGGATGAGCAACCCGGAAACCGATCCCAATGAGATTTCCGACGTTTCCGCGTCCCACCTGCGGCTCGTGGAGGCGTTTCGCCTGCGCGATGAGGCCGCAGCGCGCCGCGAGATGGAAAGGCTGATCGAAAACGGCCGCCAGCAGGTGCTGGAATTCACTGCCCGCAACCCCCGGCGATAAATCACACCGCGGGAGCGGGATGCGATCCCGTTCCAATCACGTTTGATGAAAATCGGTGCGGAAATTTGGTGCAGATTTGCATGGTTTCTTAAGTGGGCCGCCGTTATAGCAATTCCGGAATGAAATTACCGATGCGCGCGTTCGTTTGCCGGACGGCGTGAAGTCAAACATATGCCGCCGTCCTGGCCGCCCTGCGGTCGGTGACTGGGTGTTGGAGGTCTTATGGAGCGCAGCTCTCTAGCCGTTATTCTCGCAGCGGGCGACAGCACGCGCATGAAATCGTCGAAATCCAAGGTGCTGCATCCGGTCGCCGGGCGTCCGATGATCAGCCATGTGGTTGAGGCGGTGGCTGGATCTGGCGTCGGCACGGTGGCGCTGGTGGTCGGGCGCGATGCCGACAATGTCGCTGCCGCCGCAAGCATGAAGGGTCTTCAGGTCGAAGCTTTCCTGCAGACGGAACGCAAGGGCACCGGCCATGCGGTTCTTGCCGCACGCGCAGCCATCGAGCGCGGTTTCGACGATCTCATCGTTGCCTATGGCGATGTCCCGCTCATCACGTCTGCAACGCTCGACCGGGCGCGTGAGGCGATTGCCGCCGGCGCCGATGTCGCCGTCATCGGTTTCCATACCGATCGCCCGACCGGTTACGGCCGGCTTCTGGTCAAGGATGGCGAACTTGTCGCTATCCGCGAGGAGAAGGATGCGACCGATGCGGAGCGTAAGGTTACCTGGTGCAATAGCGGATTGATGGCCATCAACGGCCGCAACGCGCTGGACCTGCTCGACCGGATCGGCAACAGCAATGTGAAGGGCGAATATTATCTGACCGATGTGGTCGAGATCGCCCGTTCCCTCGGCCGCCGCGCCGTCGCCATCGATGCGCCCGAAACGGAACTGGTCGGCTGTAACAACCGCGCCGAACTGGCCTTTATCGAGAAGCTCTGGCAGGAACGTCGCCGCCACGAATTGATGGTGGACGGCGTTTCGATGATTGCGCCCGAAACCGTCTTCCTCTCCTATGACACGAAGATCGGTCAGGACGTCTTGATCGAGCCGAATGTCGTCATCGGTCCCGGCGTCACCATCGAGCCGGGCGCCGTCATCCATGCGTTTTCGCATCTGGAAGGGGCGCATGTCGCCGAAGGTGCGGCCGTCGGCCCCTATGCGCGGCTGCGTCCGGGCGCGAACCTGCATGCCAATGCCAAGGTGGGCAATTTCTGCGAGGTCAAGAAGGCGGAGATCGGTGAGGGCGCCAAGGTCAACCATCTGACCTATATCGGCGATGCATTCATCGGCGCGGGCAGCAATATCGGTGCGGGCACCATCACCTGCAATTACGACGGCTACAACAAGGCCGAAACGCGGATTGGTGCGAACAGTTTTATTGGTTCGAACTCGTCGCTGGTCGCTCCTGTCACCATTGGAGAGGGGGCCTATATCGCCTCCGGCAGCGTCATTACCGATGACGTGCCTGAAGATGCGCTAGCGTTCGGGCGCGCACGCCAGGAGGTGAAACCCGGTCGCGCGACGGTGGTGCGCGAGCGGGCGAAGGCGTTGAAGGAAGCGAAGAAAAAGTCGTCCTGACGGACGTTACCAAACGATACCGAAAGTGACCGGCGCCATAATTGCGGATTGTTCGGGAACGGTTAGTAGTTTCGGCGAAGAGATCGCCGCTGGAGAAATATATGTGCGGAATTGTCGGAATTGTCGGAACCCAGCCCGTTGCTGAACGGCTTGTCGATGCGCTGAAGCGTCTCGAATATCGCGGTTACGATTCGGCTGGTGTCGCCACCATCGACAATGGCGCGATGGACCGTCGCCGGGCGGAAGGCAAGCTGTTCAATCTCGAGAAGCTGGTTTCGGAAAAGCCGCTGCCGGGTGTGGTCGGCATCGCCCATACACGTTGGGCGACGCATGGTGTTCCCAACGAAACCAATGCCCATCCGCATTTCGTCGATGGCGTTGCCGTCGTCCATAACGGCATCATCGAAAACTTCGCCGAACTACGTGAAGAGCTGACCGCCGAGGGCGCGACCTTCACCACCCAGACGGACACCGAAGTGGTGGCGCAGCTTCTGGCGAAATATACCCGCGAGGGTCTTGGCCATCGCGAGGCGATGCTGAAGATGCTGAACCGCGTGACGGGCGCCTATGCTCTGGTGGTGATGTTCAAGGACGATCCCGGCACGCTGCTTTCGGCGCGCTCCGGCCCGCCGCTTGCCGTCGGTTACGGTCGGGGCGAAATGTTCCTTGGTTCCGACGCCATCGCGCTGTCACCCTTCACCAACGAGATCACCTATCTTGTGGATGGCGACTGCGCCATCGTGACCCGGCAGGGTGCGGAAATCATCGATTTCGCCGGCAAGCCGGTGAAGCGCGAGCGTCAAATCTCGCAGGCGACGGCCTATGTGGTCGATAAGGGCAACCATCGCCACTTCATGGAAAAGGAAATCTACGAGCAGCCGGAAGTCATTTCCCATGCGCTCAGCCACTATGTGGATTTCGCTTCCAAGACCGTGAAGCAGGCGGACACGGCCATCGATTTCGCCAAGCTTTCCGGCCTTGCCATCTCCGCCTGCGGCACGGCCTATCTGTCCGGCCTGATCGGCAAATACTGGTTCGAACGTTATGCCCGCCTGCCGGTGGAAATCGATGTCGCCTCGGAGTTCCGCTACCGCGAAATCCCGCTCGTCCCCACGCAGGCTGCGCTGTTCATTTCGCAATCGGGCGAAACTGCCGATACGCTGGCGGCCCTGCGTTATTGCCAGCAGGAAGGGCTGAAGATCGGCGCGGTGGTCAACACTCGTGAATCCACCATGGCGCGCGAATCCGATGCGATCTTCCCGATCCTCGCCGGTCCGGAAATCGGCGTCGCCTCCACCAAGGCCTTCACCTGCCAGCTTGCCGTGCTCGCGTCGCTTGCCGTTGCCGCCGGAAAAGCGCGCGGTACGGTCACGCCCCAGCAGGAAACCGAACTGGTTCGCCATCTCACCGAGATGCCGCGCATCATGAGCAAGGTTCTCAACAGCATCCAGCCGCAGATTGAAGCGCTGTCACGCGATCTGTCGAGGTTCAAGGACGTGCTTTATCTCGGCCGTGGCACCAGCTTCCCGCTGGCGCTGGAAGGCGCGCTGAAGCTCAAGGAAATCTCCTATATCCACGCCGAGGGTTATGCCGCCGGCGAGCTGAAGCATGGGCCTATCGCGCTGATCGACGAGAACATGCCGGTCATCGTCATCGCGCCGCATGATCGTTTCTTCGAAAAGACCGTGTCGAACATGCAGGAGGTCGCCGCGCGCGGCGGCCGCATCATCTTCATCACCGATGAGAAGGGGGCTGCCGCCTCCAAGCTCGACACCATGGCGACGATCACCCTGCCCAATGTCGATGAGCTTATTGCGCCGATGGTCTTCTCGCTGCCGATCCAGCTGCTCGCCTATCACACTGCCGTCTTCATGGGCACGGATGTGGACCAGCCGCGCAATCTGGCGAAATCGGTAACGGTGGAATGATCATCCGGCCGGAGCGTCAGGGCGATGAAGAGGCGATCGCTCGCGTTACGGAAGATGCTTTCCGTAACGTCGATTATAGCGACAAGACGGAACATCTGATCGTCGAGCGGTTGCGCAGGGCAGGCGCGCTCACCGTTTCACTGGTTGCCGAGGATAGCGAAGGCATCATCGGCCATGTCGGTTTTTCGCCTGTGACGCTCACCAGCGGCGAGACCGGCTGGTTCTGCCTCGCGCCGCTTTCCGTGACACCGGAACGGCAGGGGCAGGGCGTTGGCTCCAGGCTGGTGAGGGACGGGCTTGCCGTTCTGGAGCGTCTGAATGCGTCCGGCGCGGTTGTCGCGGGCGATCCGGACTACTATGGCCGCTTCGGTTTTCGCCATGTCGAAGGGGTGAATGCGGAAGGGATTCCTGACGAATATTTCACAGTTCTTCGCTTGCATGGTGGAACTCCATCCGGCATTGTCGGTTTTCATCCGGGTTTCGATGGCGACAACGCTTAATTCCGAACGGTAAATGACCGATATTCCAGTTAAAATTTCATTCGCAGCCCGGCTGCGCAATAGTTTCCTCACGGGCGTTCTGATCCTCGCGCCCGTCACCATCACCATGTGGCTGGTGTGGAGCTTCCTGCAATGGGCCGATAGCTGGGTGAAGCCCTATATTCCGGCCCGTTACGATCCCGAGCAATATTTCGATGTGGCTATTCCCGGTTTCGGCCTGCTGATCGCCGTCATCGGCATCACCCTCATCGGTTTTCTCGGCAACAACCTCATCGGCAAATGGATTTTCGGCGTCGGTGAATCCATCCTCAACCGCATGCCGCTGGTGCGGCCGATCTACAAGAGCATCAAGCAGCTGTTCGAATCCGTCCTGAAGGAGCATTCGAACTCCTTCAAGAAGGTCGGCCTGATCGAGTTTCCGTCATCCGGCACCTGGGCGATGGTGTTCGTCGCCTCCGAGGCCAAGGGCGAGCTTGCCCATCGTTTCAATGAAATGGGCCAGCAGATGGTCGCCGTCTTCCTGCCGCCGACACCGGTGCCGACAGCCGGTTTTCTGCTGTTCGTGCCGAAAGACAAGATCGTGATGCTGGATATGACGCCGGAAGATGCGGCGAAACTGCTGATATCCGGCGGTCTGGTGGCCCCGGATTTCAAGCCGCCGAAGATGATCGCGCCGGTTTGAACGCGTTCGCAAGGCGCTAGATTCCTTCCTCCATTCTCACGGAGGGAGGTAAAGCCATACGGTTGACGAACCAATGTGGTTCACCAATAATCACAGTGAACCAACAAGGTTGCGATTATGACTGCATTTACTGTTCGTCTGCCTGATGAGGTTGCCGACAAACTCGACCAATTGGCGGAAAAACTTGACCGGTCGCGATCCTATATGGCGGCGCGGGCGATTGAGGACTTTATCGCCCGCGAGGAGTGGCAGCTTGCCGAGATTGAGGCGGGTGTGGCGGAAGCCGATCGCGGCGAGTTCGGGACATCTGAGGATCTCGCAAACATTGTCGGGAAATATGTAAAATCCGCTCGGCCGTCATGAATGACCGGCGAATTCGTTGGACCTTACGGGCGCTGCGACGGCTCGATGAAATTGGTGTACATATCGAAAAGGATAATCCAGCGGCTGCGGCCCGGGTGATTTCCCGCATTGTTTCAGCGGTTGATATGTTGGTGGAACAGCCAGCCATGGGGCGGGTCGGACGCATCAGAGGAACACGGGAAGCCGTGCTTTCCGACATTTCCTATATCATTGCCTATCGTGTGGACGAGGATATCGAAATTTTGACGATCATCCACACATCGCAGCGGTGGCCTTCGGCGCTTTAGCCCAACAGTCTCCGGACTTCATGGTCAGTCCTCATCATCCAGATCATCCACTTCGGTCCCCGTATTGGTCGCGTGGAATACGGGAACGAAAAGCCGCATATAGACCAGCCGCACGCTCCAGCCTTCTTCCAGTGCCTGGCTCCACCCCTTCTTGCGGCCGGGCTTCTTGAACGCCTTGCCGATCGCCTTTTTCGCACTCTTCGCAAATGTCTCGGGCTGCAGGATATTCTGCGGCGAACAGAGCGCGTAGCCCTTGCGGAAGGCGGGTGGCGGGCGGCGTGGGTCGATCATGTTCATGGCGGTTCACTTTCAGCCGGCGTGCAGGAAGCGGATCGCTTCGTCGCGGCGGTGCAAATAGAGCAGGGTACGCAGCGCATTGCCGCGTGGACCTGTCAGTTCGGGGTCACGCTCAATGACGTAGGCTGCGTCCTTGCGGGCGATTTCCAGAAGGTCGGCATGGGCTTCGAGGCTTGCGATGCGGAAGCCCGGCGCGCCGGACTGGCGGGTGCCGAGCAGCTCGCCTTCACCACGCAGCTTCAAATCCTCCTCGGCAATCAGGAAGCCATCTTCGCTGTCGCGCAGGATGGAAAGCCGGGCGCGGCCGTTTTCGCTGAGCGGGCCTTTATAGAGCAGGATGCAGGTGGAGGCCTCCTCGCCGCGCCCCACACGGCCGCGCAGCTGGTGCAGCTGGGCGAGGCCGAAACGCTCGGCATGTTCGATGACCATGATCGTCGCATCCGGCACGTCGACGCCCACTTCGACCACTGTCGTGGCCACCAGCAGGCGGGTTTCGCCGTTCTTGAAGGCGAGCATGGCAGCGTCTTTTTCCGGGCCGCTCATGCGTCCATGGATCAGGCCGATATTGGCGCCGAGCATCTGTGAGAGAACCGCGTGGCGCTCCTCCGCCGACATCAGCTCGGACTCTTCCGTTTCCTCCACCAGCGGGCAGATCCAGTAGGCCTTCTTGCCTTCCTTCAGCGCCGCACGAAGTCGCTCGACAATATCGCCGATCCGTTCAGTCGGGATCGTCACGGTCTGGATGGGTTTGCGGCCCGCCGGTTTTTCGGTGAGCTTGGAGACATCCATATCGCCGAAAGCGGCCAAAACCAGCGTGCGCGGAATGGGCGTGGCGGTCATGACCAGCATGTGTGGCGTGATGCCCTTGGCGGTGAGGCGCAGGCGCTGGTGCACGCCGAAGCGATGCTGTTCGTCCACTACTGCCAGCACGAGGTTCCTGTAACTCACGCTGTCCTGAAACAGCGCATGCGTGCCGATGACGATCTGCGCTTCGCCGGAAGCGATGCGCTCCTCGATCTCGCGGCGCTCCTTGCCCTTGGTGCGGCCGGTCAGCACTTCGACGGTGATGCCTGCTACCTGAGCGAGTTTGGATATGGTGGCGTAGTGCTGCCGGGCAAGGATTTCGGTCGGCGCCATCAGCACCGCCTGTCCGCCGGCTTCCACGGCCGTTGCCATCGCCATCAGCGCCACCAGCGTCTTGCCGGCGCCGACATCGCCCTGCAGCAGGCGTAACATGCGGTCTTCGCCGGCCATGTCGGTCAGGATATCTTTCACCGCAGCGCTCTGGCTCGCCGTCAGCGAGAAGGGCAGTTGCGACAGGATTTTTGCGGCGACATCACCCCTGGCGCGGATCGGCTGGCCCGCCACCTTGCGCAGTCGCTGGCGCACCAGCGCCAGTGACAGCTGCCCGGCGAGGAATTCGTCATAGGCAAGCCGCCTGCGTGCCGGCGCCTGCGGCTCGATATCGGCGCTGTCGCGCGGGTCGTGCAATTCGCGGAAGCTTGAAGCGACGTCGCCGAAGCCATGGCGGGTCTTGAGCGTCTCATCGATCCATTCCGGAAAGACCGGCAGCTTTGAAAGCCCGCCTTCGATTGCCTTGCGCAGCACCTTGGCAGACAGCCCGGCGGTCATGGGATAAACGGCTTCCACCAAAGGCAGGTTTTCCGCCTCGGAAAGCTTCACCATGAAATCCGGATGCACCATGGAGGCGCGGCCGTTGAACCAGTCCACCTTGCCGCTGACGAGAACCTCTTCATCGACGGGCAGGGCCTTGGACAGCCAGTCGCCCTTGGCGCGGAAGAAGGTCAGCGCCAGTTCACCGGTTTCGTCATGCAGGAAGACGCGATAGGGCGCGTTGCGGTTTCCCGGCGGTGGCGGCTGGTGGCGGTCGATGCGTCCCTGAATGGTGACAATGGCGCCGGGTGCTGCCAGCGCAATGCCGGGGCGGTTGCGGCGGTCGATGACGTTGGATGGCGCGTGGAAGAGGAGATCGATGACGCGGGTGTCGTCGGCGCTTTCCCGGCTGAGCAGCTTGGCCAGAAGATCGGCAAGTTTCGGCCCCACACCGGCAAGGGTGGAGACGGAGGCAAACAGCGGATCAAGAATGGCCGGGCGCATGGGTCAGCAAAATCGGGGAAGGGGGCGGCTTATGCAAGACTTCGCTGGCCACAAAGGCGGGTTATCACCGGCAGATTTTCACCGCCGTGGCATTATTTCGATAAAAACCGGTTCCCAAGCGTTCGCCTCCTGTTCTATAGGAGGTCGTAATGGACGGCACAAAGATTGAGCAGCAGGCTGCAAGTTCGAAGCCTGCTGTTTTCCGTGACGCTCACCTCTCCTCATCCCTGTGCTTGTCACAGGGATCCAGTCAGCCCAAGTCCTTGGGCTGAAAGGAGTCTCTCCGCCGCGCCGACGCGCGTCGGCTGGATTCCTGTGACGAGCACAGGAATGAGGGGGTGGATGGCGTGTCAGGTGAAATCATGTGCTGCAAACCGATACGGGAAGGAAAATGCGATGACTGGACTGGTGCGCACGAGTGCCGACCTCGATCCGAGACGCCGGCGGATTCTTTACCGCTGCTGGCATCGGGGCATTCGCGAGATGGATCTGGTGCTCGGGCAATTCGCGGAAGACAATATTGCCGGGCTTTCCGATGACCAGCTCGACGAGTTGGAAGTCATTATGGCGGAAGAGGATAACGACCTCGTCAAGATGGTGACCGGCGCCCTTGCCATACCGGAAAAATTCCAGACCCCGCTGTTTGAGAAGATCGCCTCCTACCGTCCCGATTTCGATCTCGTCACCACTGACACCCTGAAAGCGTGAGAATATGATAGCCGGATTCGATGCAAAGCTGGTGTCGTCGGCCGATACGCCGCTGACCATCGGAAACGTGCCTTCCGGCATGGAAGCCCTGTTGCTTGCCGATATGGCGCGGGCGGGCACGTCGGTGGCTTATGTGATGTCGGATGGCCAGCGGGTCGCCGATCTCGAACAGATCCTCGGTTTCGTCGCACCTGATATTCCGGTGATGACGCTTCCCGCCTGGGACTGCCTTCCCTATGACCGCGTGTCACCGAGCGCCGACACCTCTGCGCGCCGGCTGGCGGCGCTCTCCGGTCTGATTGCCCATGCGAAGAAACCGCATCCGGCCATCGTGCTGGTCACCGTCAACGCCATGCTGCAGAAGATGGCGCCGCGCGACATTATCGAGAGTCTCGGCTTTTCTGCCAAACCCGGCAACCAGATCCGCATGGAGGAGATTGCCGCGCGGCTGGAGCGCAACGGTTTCGACCGGGTGGCGACAGTGCGCGAAGTGGGCGAATTCGCCGTGCGTGGCGGCATTCTCGACGTCTTCGTGCCGGGCACGGAAGAGCCGGTGCGGCTCGATTTCTTCGGCGATACGCTGGAAAGCATCCGCACCTTTGATCCGGCCAGCCAGCGCACCATCGGTCAGGCGCGCTCGCTCGATTTGAACCCGATGAGCGAAGTGACGCTGACGCCGGATACGATCAGCCGTTTCCGCAAGAATTACCTGTCGCTGTTCGGTGCGGCGACGCGAGACGATGCGCTTTATCAGACCGTCTCCGAAGGCCGCCGTTATGCCGGTATGGAGCACTGGCTGCCGCTGTTTTACGAGCAGCTGGAAACCGCCTTCGATTATCTGAAGGGCTTCCGCATCGTCACCGATCATACGGCGCGGGAGGCGGCGAAAGAGCGCTCCAAGCTGGTGCTCGATTATTACGATGCGCGCCGCAGTTCCGGCGAAACCAAGGGCTCGACGCAGGGCGCGCCCTACAAGCCGGTTTCGCCTGGCCAGCTTTATCTCGATGGCAAGAGTTTCGATGCCGCGCTCGCCGCCGTTAACGCCGTGCGTCTCACGCCCTTCAACGAGCAGGACAGCGAAGGCCGCCCCGTCGCGACGCTCGATGCCCATGTCGGTCCGCGCTGGGCGCGCCCGCCAACCGAAGGCGAGAGCGAAGAACGCGTCAATGTTTTCGATCTGGCGGTGAAGCACATTGCCGAACGCCGCGCCAAGGGCTGGAAGGTGCTGATCACTGGCTGGTCGGAAGGTTCGCTCGACCGGTTGTTGCAGGTGCTGAACGAGCACGGGCTTGAGAAGATCAAGCCGGTCACCTCGCTGAAAGAGGTGGAGAAGCTTGGCAAGGGCGAGGCGGCCTCGGCGGTTCTCAGCCTTGAGGCGGGTTTCGAGACCGGAACGCTGGCCGTTATCGGCGAGCAGGATATTCTCGGCGACCGCATGGTGCGCCGCTCCAAGCGCCGCAAGCGCGGCGCGGATTTCATCTCGGAAGTGGCGGGGCTGGATGAGGGCTCGCTGGTCGTCCATGCCGAACATGGCATCGGCCGCTTCGTCGGCCTGCGGACCATCGAGGCGGCGGGTGCGCCACGCGCCTGCCTGGAACTGCATTATGCCGATGACGCCAAGCTGTTCCTGCCGGTTGAAAACATCGATCTTCTGTCGCGTTACGGCTCGGATGCGGCGGAAGCGCAGCTGGACAAGCTTGGCGGCGGCGCATGGCAGATGCGCAAGGCCAAGCTCAAGAAGCGCCTGCTGGACATGGCGGACGAGCTTATCCGCATCGCGGCTGCGCGCCTGGTGCGCCATGCGCCGGTGCTGACTGCGCCGGATGGGCTTTATGACGAATTCGCCGCTCGTTTCCCCTATGACGAGACGGAAGACCAGCTGAACGCGATTGAGTCCATCCGCGAGGATCTCGGCGCCGGCCGGCCGATGGATCGCCTGATCTGCGGCGATGTCGGTTTCGGCAAGACGGAAGTGGCGCTTCGCGCCGCTTTTCTCGCCGCCATGAATGGTGTGCAGGTGGCGGTGGTGGTGCCGACCACGCTGCTCTCCCGCCAGCATTTCCGCACCTTCTCGGAACGTTTCCGTGGGTTGCCGATCCGGGTGCAGCAGGCTTCGCGTCTCGTCGGCTCCAAGGAACTGGCGCTGACCAAGAAGGAAGTTGCTGACGGAAAGACGGATATCGTCGTCGGTACCCATGCGCTGCTCGGCGCGGGCATCAGCTTCGCCAATCTCGGCCTGCTGATCATCGATGAAGAGCAGCATTTCGGTGTGAAGCACAAGGAGCGGCTGAAGGAGCTGAAGAGCGACGTGCATGTGCTGACGCTCTCCGCGACGCCCATTCCGCGCACCTTGCAGCTTGCCATGACGGGCGTGCGCGAGTTGTCGCTCATCACCACGCCGCCGGTGGACCGTATGGCGGTGCGCACCTTCATCTCGCCGTTTGATCCGCTGGTGATCCGCGAAACGCTGATGCGCGAACATTATCGCGGCGGCCAGAGTTTTTACGTCTGCCCCCGTCTTGCCGATCTTGCCGACATTCACGCCTTCCTGCAATCGGATGTGCCGGAGCTGAAGGTAGCGGTGGCACACGGCCAGATGCCGGCCGGCGAACTCGAAGACATCATGAATGCCTTTTATGACGGCAAGTATGATGTGCTGCTGTCGACCACCATCGTCGAATCCGGCCTTGATGTGCCAACTGCCAATACGCTGATCGTGCACCGTGCCGATATGTTCGGCCTTGCCCAGCTTTACCAGCTGCGCGGCCGTGTCGGCCGTTCCAAGGTGCGCGCCTTCGCGCTCTTCACCCTGCCGGTCAACAAGGTGTTGACGACGATGGCCGAGCGGCGGCTGAAGGTGCTGCAATCGCTCGATACGCTCGGTGCCGGCTTCCAGCTGGCGAGCCACGACCTCGATATTCGCGGTGCGGGCAATCTGCTCGGCGAGGAACAGTCCGGCCATATCAAGGAAGTTGGTTTCGAGCTTTACCAGCAGATGCTGGAAGAGGCGGTTGCAGAAGTGAAGGGTGACGAGCAGGTGCAGGATAGCGGCTGGTCGCCGCAAATCTCGGTTGGCACCTCCGTCATGATCCCGGAAGACTACGTGCCGGATCTGCATCTGCGCATGGGTCTTTACCGCCGTCTCGGCGAGCTTGCGGATATCAGCGAGATCGATGGTTTCGGTGCGGAAATGATCGACCGTTTCGGCCCGTTGCCGAAAGAAGTGCAGCATCTGCTCAAGATCGTCTACATCAAGTCGCTCTGCCGCATTGCCAATGTCGAGAAGCTGGATGCCGGGCCGAAGGGCGTTGTCGTGCAGTTCCGCAACAAGGAATTCCCCAATCCGGCGGCGCTGGTCGGTTACATCGGCAAGCAGGGATCGATGGCGAAAATCCGCCCCGATCACAGTCTGTTCCTCAATCGCGATCTGCCGACGCCGGAAAAGCGGCTGGCGGGTGCGGCGATGGTCATGACACAGCTGGCGGAGCTGGCGCGTTCCTAAAGCTTTCGAGAGGTTGCCGATCCATAGCGGACCGATGAGCATGGGGCTTTACCCCCCTCTGCCCTGCCGGGCATCTCCCCCTCAAGGGGGGAGATCGGCAAGAGGCGCTACCATCGCTTCACGCGTAAGCTTCAAGGTGGGCGAGACCTTGCCGCAGATCGATCTCCCCCTTGAGGGGGAGATGCCCGGCAGGGCAGAGGGGGGTAAAGCCCCACGCGCATCGGTCCGCTGTCAATGGACAACCTCCCCAAAGCCAACACCGACGCGGAAAGCGAAACGCAGCTTCCGGCCTTTGGCCGGTAGCTGCTGACGACGCTCTGTTCAATGTCAGTGCATCCCTCGCCATTGGGCTGGCGTCACGCCTTCCCAGGTTCGAAACGCCCGATAGAACGAGCCGGTGTCCTGGAAACCCAGCAGGAAGGCTATCTCTTCAATTCCATTGCGTTTGTCTGAAAGCAGGTCGCGGCCGAGTTCCTGCCGCGCCTGCTCAATGAGCGCTCGATAGTTCGATCCCTGTTCGGTGATACGACGCTGTAGGGTTCTTTCGCTCATGCCGAGTTCGCGCGCCACCTCGGAAATCTCCGGCTTGCCGCTTGCGATGCGGCGTTTGATCAGAATCTTGACCTGCTCCGGCAGCGAGGATTGCGCCTCGATCTCCCCAAGGGAGGTCGCAAGCGCGGGCTCCAGTATAGCCAGCAGTTCGGGATTATGGCCGGCAAAGGGAAGATCGAGATCGTTGCGTTTCAGCACCATGGCATTCTGCGGACAGCCGGTGCGGATGGGTGCATTGAAATAACTCCGATGGACGTCGGAAACAGGTCCACGGCGAATCATCTCCACTCGAACCGGGGTGACGTGTCTGCCGGTGCCCCGCCGCCCCAGTTCCAGAAGGGCGGCGAAAGTGACGTCGGCCGCAGCGTCCGGCTCGGCCTCGTCAGTGTGCAACCATCTTACGGCGATCCGGGCCTCGCCGCCGTTTTCCGTTACCGAAAGCTCTTCCGGGGTGCACAGCCGCTTGAAGCGGGCCAGGCGGTGCAACCCGTCGCGATAGTCGCGGGCAAAGAAGGCTGACATGGTGGCGGGTGGATGCATCGCCGTGTCTGTCTCGACCGTCATCCGGACGCCGATGGCCGGATCCTGCGACAGGGCCTCGACCGCCCGCCACAGGTCGAAATATTGCGCCGTGGTCAACCATGCATCCGGGGCGATGTGCAGCGTTGCGGGAAGCTTCGCCTGCCGCAGCAGAGCCGGAGCGGGCAGCCCAATACGCTCCGCCGCCCGCCAGAAAGCCTGGGGCAGCCTGCACCTGTCGCTCAAATCCCTGCTCATGATCCGACCTCCGGCCTTCTTTCTACATCTGGCTTCTGATCAGCCTGTCGAAGGCCCGGTCGCCGAACCATTTGCGCACGCCGATCATCAGCCGGGCGTATTTGCCGGCCGCATAACGTGTCTTTGGGCGGGCGGACCTGACCGCCTTGCTCACCACGTCGGCAATGACCTCGGGATCGGTGCCCATACCCTTACCGTAGCTTCGGTCCATGGAAGCCGCAACGCTCTGCGCCATCTTCGCATAAGGGCCGTTTGCCGAGCGTTCGAGGAGACCCTGCGCTGCGGCAGCGCCGAAACCGGTCTCGATCAGGCCCGGCTCGACCACCACGACGCGGATGCCGAATGGCTCGGCTTCCAGCCGCAGACTGTCCGACCAGCCTTCCAGCGCGTGTTTGGTCGCGTGATACCAGGCACCCAGAACGGTGTAGATCTTACCACCCATCGAGGTGATGTTGACGATGGTGCCTTTGCTCCTTGCGCGCATGGCCGGCATAAGGAGTTGGGTCAGACGGGCGGTGCCGAAAACGTTGACCTCGAACTGGTAGCGCGCCTCGTCGAGCGGAATCTCCTCGACGGGGCCGTAGAGCCCGTAGCCGGCATTGTTCACGAGCACATCGACGCCACCGGATCGTGCGGTAATCGCGGCAACGGTGGCGACGATGTCCTCGTCGCTTGAGATGTCCATGCGCAGCGCAATCGCGCCCAGCTTTTCCAGATCCGCCATCCTGTCTATGCTGCGCGCGGCGACATAGACGAGATAGCCATCGGCGATCAGGCGTTTGGCGATGCTTTTGCCCATGCCGGATGATGCGCCGGTAACGAGGGCGGTCGGTTGGGTTCGTATGTTCATGTCGGCACCTCTTGCTCTTGGAGAGTGCCAACATAAGTCGCGCATCGTGCCATCGCAGTGGCGGAACACGCCATTTTTATGGTGCAAGCCGCCAGGTCTCGTCTTTCAACCTTATGAGGGGCAAACTTATGAGGGATTTTCCGGCGTGATGCCGACGGCCACGTTCTGGTCGGTGGCGGCGATCGAGGCGGGCAGCGGCACCTTTCTCTGCTTCTCGCGGATCAGCGTCAACAGGCCGGAGCCGACGATGAGGGCGATGCCGACCAGCATCCAACCGTCGATACGGTCGCCGAAAATCAGGTAACCGAACAGGATGGCCCAGAGCATCTGGCTATATTGCGTCGGTCCGATCATGGCGGCGGGCGCATATTGGGCGGCATACATGACCAGGACGTTGCCAAGCGCCCCGAGCAGGCCATATCCCGCCAGCAGCAGCCATTGCTCGCCCGCTGGCATGACAAAAGTCGGCACCATGGCGATACCGCTGATGGTGAGACAGCCGAGCACGCCGGCACCATAAAGCGAGACGTTCTTTTCCGATGGCCCCATGGCGCGGAAAATGACAATGCTGAGCGCACCGCTGAAGCCGCCGATGATCGCGCCGAGATGGCCGATGCCGAGTTCGCGGAAGCCCGGACGCAGGATGACCAGCACGCCGAGGAAACCGATGATGACGGCCGACCAGCGCTTGATGCCCACCTGTTCCTTCAGGAACACCACCGACATGATGGTGACGAAGGAAGGGAGCAGGAAGATCAGCGCGAAGGCTTCCGCCATGGAAAGATGGGTGAAAGCGGTCACGCTGCCCACTGCGCCGGTGCCGGCTGCAAAAAAGCGAATGATCCACAAGGGGCGGTTCGTCGTCTTCACCACATCCACCCAGTGATCATTGCGCTTGCGAATGAAGGGCAGGGCGACGAGGCCGAAAAGGGCGCCGAAGAAGGCCGATTCGATTGGTGAAATCTGGCCTTCTATGAGTTTAACGCTTGCATCGCTCCAGGCGTAGGCAGCGAAGGCGGCAAAGGCGAGCAGAATGCCTTTCAGGGTCTGGTCGGACACGGAAACACCGGCGAAAAATCGAGTTGATGAAAACCGCCGGTGGTTTGACCGTCAGTTCATCGATCTATGCTCGTCCGCCTTGATTTTTGCAATATCCCGCAGTGCAGCAATCAATACCTCCGGCGTTTGTGCACCGCTTATGGCGTATTTCTGGTCGATGATGAAGAAGGGCACGCCGGCGACGCCCATTTGCTGCGCCGCATCGATTTCGGCGATGACGGTGTCCTTGTCGGCGTCGGAGGCGAGAAGCCGCGCCACGACCTTGGCGTCCATGCCGGATTTTTCGGCCACATCGGTCAGCACCGCGTGATCGCCGATGTTGCGCCCTTCCTCGAAATTGGCCTTGAACAGGGCGGTGACGACCTTTTCCTGAATATCGCGGCCTTCGGAATGCGCCCAGAGCGACAGCCGATGGGCGTCGAGCGTGTTCGGGCCGATCTTGATCGCATCGAAATCGTAATTGATGCCGACTTCCCTGCCGAGCTGTACCAGCGTGGCATGCGCCTGTTCGAGGCGCTCCTTGCCGAGCTTTTCCTCGAGAGCGGCTTTCTGGTCAACGCCTTCTGGCGGGTAATCCGGGTTGAGGCGGTAAGGACGCCAGTTCACGTCGACGCTGATTTCGTCCTGCACCTCGGCAATGGCGAGATCGAGCCTTGCCTTGCCGAGATAACACCACGGGCAGACCATATCCGATACGACGTCGACAACGATGCGTTCCATGGTTTTATCTTCCCTTTTCTCTGCCGGGGATGGGTGCGGTGCGGTTTATTGCGCCCGCGCATCCCACCAGGTCTGTTTCTGATTGCCGGATATCGGCGTCATATCCGGGCGGTCGATATATTTCCAGCGGGCCACCCATTGCGCGCCGATATAATAGAGCGGAATGACATAGTGGCCGGCAACGAGAAGGCGGTCGTAACCGCGCACCGCCGCCTGAAAATCCTCCGTCGACCTTGCCTGCAGCAGGGCCTCGATCATGCGGTCTATATCGGGATTTGCAGCACCCGCATAGTTGAAGCTGCCCTGCGCATCCCGCGAGAGCGAACTCCAGCGGTTGAGCTGTTCCATGCCCGGTGAGAGCGAGGAGGGCAGGGAGCGGATGATCATATCATAGTCGAAGCTGTTCGAGCGGGCCTGATATTGACCGTCATCGACCGAGCGGATGCCCATGGCGACGCCGATCAGGTTGAGCGAACGCTGATAGGCAAGCGCGATGCGCTCCTGCGCCGGGTTCTGCGTCATGATTTCGAAGGCAAGCTGACGGCCGCTGGCGTCGGACATTCTGCCGTTCTTGATGCTGTAGCCAGCCTCTTTCAGCTTGTCGACGGCCATTTTCAGAACTTTGCGGTCCGCGCCGGTGCTATCGGTGGTCGGCATGGCATAGGTTCCCGCCAGCAGTTCCGGCGGCATGGTTTTCGCCGCGTCGCCAAGCAGGGCAAGCTCGCGCTCGTCTGCGGCATTGCCGTAGGCCCCGAGCGGGGAGTTCTGCCAGTAACTCTGCGTGCGCTTGAAGGAGCCTCCGAGGATGTTCTTGTTCATCCATTCGAAATCGAGCGCATAGGACAGGCCCTCGCGCACCTTTTCGTCGGCGAAGACGGCGCGGCGGGTGTTGAAAACGAGGCCGAACATGCCGGTGGGCAGACGCGGCTGGAAGACGTCCTTGACGATATCGCCGCGATGGACGGCCGGGAAATTGTAAGCCTGTCCCCAGTGGGAGGTATCGGACGTGCCGTTGATGGCGTCGCCTTCAGGATAAATGTCGATATCACCCTTCTTGAAGGCCTCGAACATGGTGGTGACCTGAAGGAAATAGGTGACGCTGATCTCGTCGTAATTGTCGAAGCCGACCTTGCCGGGAATATCCTTGCCCCAATAGTCCGGGTTCCGCTCCCAGATGATTCGTTCGCCCGGCCGCAGGGTTTTGATTCGGTATGGACCCGAACCGACGACCGGGCCGAGGCCCGCCTGCTCGAATTTTCCCGGATCGATCGCATGTTTCGGCAGGATCGGGGTGGAGGAGGCGAGAATGAGCGGCGTTTCGCGGTTCGCCTTGTCATTGAAGGTGAAACGTACGCTGCGATCGCCGATTTTTTCCAGCTTCGCCACGCCGTCCAGACGGGTGTTGAAGGGTGGGCGGCCTTTTTCCTTCAGGAGATTGAAGGTGAAGATGACGTCATCTGCGGTCACCGGCTCGCCGTCGGACCATTTTGCCTTCGGGTTAAGGTTGAACTGGACGAAGCTGCGCTCCTCATCCCACTCCGCGGTTTCGGCGAGCAGGCCGTAAAGGCTGAAAGGCTCGTCGCTGGAGCGAAGCATCAGCGGTTCGTAAAGAAGATTGCCGAATTCCGGGTCCCAGACGCCGCGTGCGGTGGTGCGCATTCCCTTGAGAACGAAGGGATTGAGGCTGTCGAAGGTGCCGACGACGCCGTAAGAGATTCGGCCGCCTTTCTTCACGTCCGGATTGACGTAAGGGAAGTGGCGGAAATCTGCCGGCATGGCAGGCGTACCATGCATGGAAATGCCGTGAAGCGGCTGTGCCAGGGCGGTTCCGGCGGGAAGCAGGGATGATCCCAGAAGGAACAATGCGGGGATGAAGGCCGCAAGGTTGCGCATGTCACTATCCTGTCTCAACGGTCAGTCCGATATGTGGACCTGACCGGTTATCGTCATGATTCTGGCAGATATGTAGCACACGGACATTGCATGACCCATGCAACGGCGGGAAATCTTGGGTCAGCTCAAGAAAAAGTTAAAGAAGTGCTGGATATCGCCGCGATCGGCATGTAACAGGGGGACCGGAAGAGACGGGTCACGCATTTGCCTCATTTAAACGACAGTTGAACGGGCAGAAGGATACCGCCATCGGCGAACAGGATCTTGCGGTTCTGTTCTGGCAGACATTCAGGAGACGGAACTCTTATGATGCACAAGGCAAACACATTCACCCGGACGGCTCTGTCCGCTCTGGTCCTTTCTCTCGGCGCAATTTCCGCTCCGGCCATCTCGCAGGCTCAGGATGCTGCTCCCGCCGCTCAGGGCGCTGGCGCTCCGCCGCTCGGCTGGTTCAAGACCTGCTCCAAGCAGGAAGACAACGATGTCTGCGTCGTGCAGAACGTGGTTCTTGCCCAGAACGGCCAGATGATCACCGCCGTCGGCCTCATCACCGTTGAAGGCAAGGTCAACCGCAAGCTGCTGCAGGTCTCCGTTCCGACCGCGCGTCTCGTTCCTCCGGGCGTGATGATGCAGATCGATGGCGGCAAGGGCCAGAAGCTCGATTACGCCGTTTGCCTTCCCGACAAGTGCACGGCTGAAGTTCCGCTGACGGACGCCATGATCGCTTCCCTGAAGAAGGGTAGCGAGGTGGTCTTCACCTCCATCAACTTCCGCCGCGCGCCGAACCCCATCAAGATCGCGCTCTCCGGCTTCACCGGCGCCTATGACGGCCCGGCGATCACCCAGTCGCAGCTTGCCGAAAGCCAGCGCAGCCTGCAGGAAGGCATGCAGAAGAAGGCTGAAGAGGCTCGCAAGAAGCTGGAAGCCGCACAGGACGCCGCCAAGGGCGCGCCGAAGCCCTGATTGCAGCGTAAGCTCCAAAAACAGGAAAACCGGTCTGGCGACAGACCGGTTTTTTTATGCCCCTGGGAGGGAGGGGAGACATTTGGCGGGCGTCAATGCGCCGTCGACATTTTCGGGCGCCATTCGCCGTTCGGCGCCTTGTCGAAGATGCGGCCGATATTGGGGTTTCGGAGCGGCGTATCGTTTTCGTCGTGGACGAGGTTCTGTTCGGAAACATAGGCGACATATTCCGTCTCCTCGTTTTCGGCCAGAAGATGATAGAAGGGCTGGTCGCGATCCGGCCTGATTTCCGCAGGGATGGCGTTCCACCATTCCTCGGTATTGGCATATTCCGGGTCCACGTCGATCACCACACCGCGGAACGGAAACACCTTGTGGCGGACGATTTCGCCAAGCGTGAATTTTGCGTTTCTTTGTTTCATGGCATGTACTTCCTTTCCCAATACTAGTTGGTATCGGAATGCGAAATATCAAGACCTAGCGGTCTTGGCGCCGGTCTGCCTTCCGCGTTCAGCGCCTTCCGCCGATGGGCGCGGTGGCGATGATGACGCCGCCGGTGACGAGCACGATGCCGACGGCGTGATAGGTCTCGAAAGTCTCCCCCAGGAACAGCGTGGCCATGAGAATCGAGACCGGCGGCATCATGTAAAGCGTGACGCCAGCGGTGGCGGGACCGAAGACGCGCACCGTATGAGTGAAGCAATAAAAGGCCAATAGTGAGGCAAACAGGATGATGCCGCCGATCTTGGCCCAGGCCATTGGCGTGGCGGGCAACATGCCGCCCTGCGCCAGTTCCAGAGCCGCTGGCGGCAGAAGCACGAGCGCGCCGGAAAAGGCGATAAGGCCGAAAAGGCTGAAAGAGGCCATCTGCCGTGCGGCAGGATCGCGCAGCAGCAGCGAATAGACCGCAAAGGCGATGGCCGCCGTCAGGATCGCGAAATCGCCAATGTTGAAATTCAGGTGCCAGAGAGCGGAGATATCGCCCTTGAGCACGATGGCCGCCACGCCGGCAAAGGCGATGACCATGCCCGCCACTTCCAGCTTCCGGATCGGGCGGCCCTGGAAGACGCGCTGGAACAGGATGATGAACAGCGAGGACGTGGTGTAGATCAGCGTGCCGTTGGCGGCCGTCGTCATGGTCAGCCCCCAATAGACCACGCCGCCGCAGATGCCCATGCCGAGAATGCCGAGGACGAGCCAGAGCAGCGTTTTCCGCCGTACGAAGGCAAGGCAGTTGCGCCAGTCGGCGATCATGAAGGGGGCGATGATGAGGGTCGAGCCGATCCAGCGGATGAAGGCGGCGATGAAAGGCGAGACTTCGCCGACGACGCCACGGCCGAAAATGACATTGCTGGAGAAAAAGAACGGCACCGCCAGAAAGATGAGCCAGTCCGTGAGGCGCGTTTGCTGAGAGGCTGGCTTGTTCGACATTCTTCGCAATGATGGCTGGGCTTCAAAAGAAAACGGCGGCTTTCCAGGGAAAACCGCCGGAATGGATGGAGCGCCCCGATGGGAGCGCTCCAAAGGCCGATCAGGCCGAGTAGTACATGTCGAATTCGACCGGATGCGGGGTCATTTCGAAACGCATGACTTCCTGCATCTTCAGCTCGATGAACGAGTCGATCTGGTCGTCGTCGAACACGCCGCCGGCGGTCAGGAACTTGCGATCCTTGTCGAGGCTTTCCAGCGCTTCGCGCAAGCTACCGCAGACGGTCGGGATCTTTTTCAGTTCCTTCGCAGGAAGGTCGTAAAGGTCCTTGTCCATCGGCTTGCCGGGGTGGATCTTGTTCTTGATGCCGTCGAGGCCGGCCATCAGCATGGCCGCAAAACCGAGATAGGGGTTCTGGGTCGGATCCGGGAAGCGGACTTCGACGCGCTTTGCCTTCGGGTTGGAGCCGAAGGGAATACGGCACGATGCGGAACGGTTGCGCGCGGAGTAGGCGAGCAGAACCGGCGCTTCATAACCCGGCACCAGACGCTTGTAGGAGTTGGTGGTGGGGTTGGTGAAGGCGTTGATGGCCTTGGCGTGCTTGATGATACCGCCGATGTAATAGAGGCAGGTCTCGGAAAGACCGGCATATTCGTCACCTGCGAAGGTCGGCTTGCCGCCCTTCCAGATCGACTGGTGAACGTGCATGCCCGAGCCGTTGTCGCCGAAGATCGGCTTCGGCATGAAGGTTGCCGTCTTGCCATAGGCATTGGCGACCTGGTGCACGACGTACTTGTAGATCTGCATCTTGTCGGCGCTGGAGACGAGCGTGTCGAATTTCACGCCCAGCTCGTGCTGTGCGGCAGCCACTTCGTGGTGGTGCTTTTCGACGACCACGCCCATTTCGGCCAGAACCGTCAGCATTTCAGAGCGCATGTCCTGCAGGCTGTCGATCGGCGGAACCGGGAAATAACCGCCCTTGACGCGCGGACGGTGGCCGAGGTTGCCGGTCTCGTAGTCGGTGTCGTCGTTGGATGGCAGTTCGGACGAGTCGAGCTTGAAGCCGGTGTTGTAGGGATCGGCCTTGTACTTCACGTCGTCGAAGACGAAGAATTCCGGCTCGGGACCGACGAAAACGGTGTCGCCGATGCCGGATGCCTTGAGGTAGGCTTCGGCCTTCTTGGCGGTGCCGCGCGGGTCGCGGTTATAGGCTTCGCCCGAGACCGGGTCGAGGATGTCGCAAAGGACGACCAGGGTGGACTGGGCGAAGAACGGGTCGATATGGGCGGTGGCCGGATCGGGCATCAGCACCATGTCGGACTCGTTGATGGCCTTCCAGCCGGCGATCGAGGAGCCGTCGAACATGACGCCATCGGCGAACATGTCTTCGTCCACACAGACAACATCCATGGTGACGTGCTGCAGCTTGCCCTTGGGGTCGGTAAAGCGCAGGTCCACGAACTTGATGTCGTTATCCTTGATCTGCTTCAAGATATCGTTTGCGGTCGTCATTTAAACGTTTTCCTTGAGTGTGATGATGACGAGGTGAAAACCCAAGCCTCCCCGGCTCGGGACGTTCTTGATTATATGGCGTCCACGCCTGTTTCACCGGTACGGATGCGGATGACTTCCTCGACATTGGAAACGAAAATCTTTCCGTCGCCGATACGTCCTGTCTGCGCCGCATTGCGGATCGCCTCGATGACGGCTTCCGCATTCTCATCCGCCAATACGACTTCGACTTTCACTTTCGGCAAAAAGTCCACGACGTACTCCGCTCCGCGGTAGAGTTCCGTGTGGCCCTTCTGACGACCAAAGCCTTTTGCTTCCGTGACCGTGATTCCCTGAAGTCCGACTTCCTGAAGGGCTTCCTTCACTTCATCGAGCTTGAAAGGCTTAATGATCGCTTCGATCTTTTTCATGAGAAAATATCTCTCCGCTTCTCCCGTTAAAGCAGGTAACTCCCGCTCTGCCACAAGAATGCACGTATTGTGCCAGATCGGAAGCGGGCTTGAAGAAAAAACTTCGATCCCCCGGCTTTCCGACACAAAATGCATTCGCTTTTTGCGCTTTTCCAGCCAATTTCTCGCGGAAACCCGAAAAATCCATCAGCATTTCTGTGAATTTGTATTATTTTAGTTGATTTGAATATTTGGAAAGGTGCGAACAGGGGAATGGTCGTTTGTTTATATTTTATGCATTTGTCTATTATTTAGACATGGCAATTTGCTTATTTTTGTATCGATTGCCTTTCCGGCGTTTTGAAGGGATGATCGGGACATGAAATCCCTTCCGCGCCTCTTCCTTATCGACCCTGTTGCCATGGCCCGCATCGATGCGGCGGCCGGGCAATCCGGCATTCCTCTTTATGACCTGATGGAGCGGGCGGGGCAGGCCGTTGTGGCCTCGGTGCTGCGTTACTATCCGCAGGCGCAGCGTTTCGTCGTGCTCTGCGGGGGTGGCAACAATGGCGGCGATGGTTATGTGGCGGCGCGGGCGCTTTTGCAGAGCGGGGCGGTCGTCGCGGTTTATCATCTCGGTGATGTCGGTGCGCTCAGTGGCGATGCACGGACGGCATTCGAGCGGAGCGGCGTGACGCCGTTGCCGCTTGATGGCTATGCGCCTCTTGCCGGTGACGTGGTGATCGATGCGGTGTTCGGGGCCGGATTGTCCCGCGATGTTCCGCAGGAGCTTATCCGGGTGATCGAGGCGGTCACGCGGGCGAAGGTGCCGGTTCTCGCCGTCGACCTGCCCTCGGGCCTCTGCGGCAGGCGGGGCGTGCCTCTCGGCGTATCCTTCAGGGCTGAGCGGACGGTGACCTTCATGGCGCGCAAGCCGGGTCATCTGCTGATGCCGGGGCGGGAGCTTTGTGGAACGCTCGAGGTGTTCGATATCGGCATTCCGTCCCGCATCCTTGACGCCCATGCGGGATCGGTGGCGGAAAATGATCCGCTGATCTGGCGGGATGCCTTGCCTCATGCCGATATGGAAACCCATAAATTCCGTCGCGGGCATCTGACCGTCTTTTCCGGCCCGGCCCATGCGACGGGCGCAAGCCGCATGACCGCGCTTTCGGCGCTGAAGGCGGGGGCGGGGATCGTCACCATCGCTGCGCCTAGGCAAGCGCTCGATGTGCTCTCCGTCACGCTGACGGCGGTGATGAACGCACCGGTGGACGATGCCGACGATCTGCGGTCGTGGCTGGACGATGGGCGTCATGGCGCTTTCGTTCTCGGCCCGGGTTTCGGCGACCTCGAAAAGGCGCGGCAATTCGTGTCCCTGCTTGAAGACAGGGCGGCGGTGCTGGATGCCGATGCGATCACGGCTTTCAGGGATCACAGGGAGGCTCTGTTTGCGCGTGTCACGTCGGGCACAGGCAAATTCGTGCTGACGCCGCATGAGGGCGAATTTGCGCGACTGTTTCCCGATCTTGCCGCCGACAAGATGCTGAGCAAGATCGAGAAGGCGCAGGTCGCCTCGGCCCGCAGCGGCGCCGCGCTGGTCTATAAGGGCGCGGATACGGTGATTGCAGCGCCGGATGGCCGGGCGCTGGTCAACACCAATGCTCCCGCGAGCCTTGCGACAGCTGGATCAGGCGATGTGCTGGCCGGTATCATCGGCGCGCTGCTGGCACAGGGCGCGCCTGCCTTCGAGGCGGCCGCGGCCGGGGTCTGGCTGCATGGCGAGGCAGGCCATAGGGCAGGCGACGGCTTGACGGCGGAAGACCTTGCCCATGCGGTTCGGCCGTTTGGGTGAAGTGGTCTGATTGTGTTTGGTAGCCGCTGACAGGTTCGGTGGTTTAGCAAAGTTCCATCATCCCCACTCCGTCACCCCGGACTTCATCCGGAGTCCAGCGCGATCAAGTCCTTGATCGCGAAAGACTCTTCTCACGGCGCAGACGCGCCGTGACTGGATGCCGGATCATCCTCGGGCTTGTTCCGGGGACCGGCATGAGGGAGGAGCGGTTTTTTATCCTGAAACAAGCTCCGTCGCGTTTGCGGCATTAGCCCGCATTCAATGCGCAGCCTTGCCTGCCTGGCTCGCCATCGCCATTCGCGATGCGCTGATGAGGAGTTTGCGTTCGGCGCGCTCCTGCTGCGGCGTGCGATTGTAGATTTCGCGATAACACTTGGAAAAATGCGAGGCGGAGACAAAACCGCAGGCGACGGCGACTTCGACCACTGGCATGGCCGATTGCACCAGCAGGTGGCGGGCGCGGTCGAGGCGGATTTCGAGATAATAGCGGGCGGGTGAGCGACCCATTTCCTGGCGGAAGAGGCGCTCCACCTGCCGGCGCGACAGATCGGCGGCGTCGGCGATATCGAGCAGCGACAGCGGTTCGGCAAGATTACCTTCCATCAATTCAATGATCGACAGGACCTTGCTGTTCTGCACGCCGAGGCGGGCGCGCAGCGGCAGGCGCTGGCGGTCATTGGGGCTGCGCACCCGGTCGGTCAATTGCTGTTCGCAGACGCGGTTGACGAGGTTTTCGCCGAAATCCTGACCGATCAGGCTCAGCATCATGTCGAGCGAGGCCGTGCCACCGGCGCATGTATAGATGTTGCTATCGACTTCGAAGAGGTCGGCATAGACTTCCACCTGCGGGAAGGCCTCGGAAAAACCGGGCAGGTTTTCCCAGTGGATCGCGCAGCGCTTGCCGTTCAAGAGGCCGGCCTGCGCGAGAATATGGGCGGCGGTACAGAGGCTGCCGATGGCGATGCCGCGATTATAGGCTTCGCGCAGCCAGGCATTGACGGATTTGTTGATGTGTTGATCCACATCGATGCCCGAACAGATGATCGCCATTTCCGGGCGGTTTTCGCCGTTGACGTAGCGCCGCTCATCGGCAAGACAGGTATCGGGCTCAAGACAGATGCCGCTTGACGACATGACCTTCTGGCCATCGAGCGAGGAGAGACGCCACTCATAGGCCTGATAGCCCAACATTCGGTTGGCGATGCGAAGCGTTTCAACCGCTGCGGCGAATGGCAGCATGGTAAATTGCGGAATGAGAAAAAAGACGATTGAGCGCTTCTTCTGGGAGTTTCTGCTCATTTGCCCGTGCTCCGTTGCGAATACGCAATTCCTCCCTTGGAATTGGTCTTCTGGATGTCCTGTCTACGACATCTTTAACGAAAAATACGCCGTGGAATCGGGGCTGTCAAAAAATCGCTTTTGAAATATGCAAATTTTGCGACAAGCATTTAAAAAAGGCGGCGTGTCGCATGTAAAACAGGCACGCTATTTTACGCCCTTGTCCCTCCATCCGAAGGGCGGGCAGGGATGGCTCGCACGTCTGGAAACGTTGCGGGCCACCGGTTGAATGTCATCTGCGGATGACGTTTATGCGGCTGTTGTCCGTCGTCGGCCATCCGATATCCTTCAATGTTTCAGGTGGCAATGCTTCCAGTGCGCGAAGCATTTTTTCGCGACGCCATGCGGCGTAACGGGCGGCAACATGGTCGGACAGGCGATGAAGCCAGCCGCTTGATGACGGACGGTGTGAGGAACGGTTCGTCACCGGGAGATAATGTATCATGGTCATGTCTTGATCCTTTCCTGAACCACGATCCTGTTTGCGACTTCGGTATGCGCTTGCCGACGAGGCTAAATCCGCCCCGTCAATCGATGTCCCGGATGGTGCGCGCTTGTTGACATTCAATCAAACGAAATGATATCCATCTATAAATCAAAATATTTGAAGGTGCGTGCCATGACCGTGACTTTCCGCCAACCGCTGCCGTTGCTGGATAACGACATATTGAGAACCTTCGTCGCCATCGCGGAAACGGGAAATTTCTCCACCGCCGCGGAAGTGGTGTTCAGAACACCGTCTGCGGTTTCCATGCAGATCAAGAAGCTTGAGGAGCAGTTGAAAACGACGCTTTTCCTGCGCGATGCCCGTTCGGTGACATTGACGGCGCATGGGGAGACGCTTTTGACCTATGCGCGGCGCATGATTGCGCTGTCCAACGAGGCTGTGTCACGTTTCGTCATGCCGGAGCTTTCCGGCGTCGTCCGTCTCGGTGCGCCGGAGGATATTGGCGAGCGTGGCCTGCTGCCGGGCATTCTCAAGCGTTTTGCCGAGGCTTTCCCCGGCATCATGATCGACGTCACCATCGATTCCAGCTCCAATCTTTATAAGCGCATGGATGAGCAGAGGCTCGATCTTGCCCTCGTCAACTGTGCCTCCCATCCCCTTCGGGATACGGGCGAGGTGCTGATGCGCGAGCGTCTGGTCTGGGCGGGTGCAAAGTGTGGCACGGCCTATCTGCGCGATCCGCTGCCAATCTCCATCTGGGAAGAGGGCTGCATCTGGCGCTCGGAAGCGATCCATTCGCTGGAAAAGCGCGGCCGTAATTTCCGCGTGGCCTATCTCAGCGGCCATACCATGGCGCAGCGCGCGGCGATTGCCGCCGATCTCGCCATCGCGCCGCTGCCGCGATCCTATGTGCAGAACGACATGGTCATTCTGGGCGACAAGGAAGGCCTGCCGGAACTTGGCTGTTTCGATATCCGCCTGATCATGGGTGACAAGGCGTCGCGCCCCGTTCTTGCCGTGGCTGAAAGCATTCGAAACGCTTTTGTCGAAGTCGCCAAGGCGGCCTGAGATATTGGAGGTGCGCGGCGGCCGTGGCCCGTCGCGCCGTTAGAATCGCGGTTTTAGCCGGTCATTGAATCCGGCGATGCCGAACTGTCCACCGCGCCGGTTTGCCAGCTTCCGCGCTTGACCAGCCAGTCGGCCGAATTCTGCAATCCTCCGAAGGGGAAGACGTGAATTTGCCGGATCTGCCCCTGCGGATTGGCCTGCCAGTGCCGCTCGATCGGCCCGACGATGCTTTCCGGTGAATGGCCCTTGGCAAGCGTCGTCAGCGAAAGCGCGTTCTTCTTGAGATAGGCGATGGAATTGCCGACGCCGCAAAGCGCGGCATATTTCAA
Organism: Agrobacterium sp. ST15.13.015; assembly: GCF_027871645.1. Taxonomy (NCBI): domain Bacteria; kingdom Pseudomonadati; phylum Pseudomonadota; class Alphaproteobacteria; order Hyphomicrobiales; family Rhizobiaceae; genus Agrobacterium; species Agrobacterium sp. ST15.13.015. The sequence continues at coordinate 91,526 of NZ_JAQAHF010000010.1, read as the reverse complement.
AAGCGTCGTGATCTTGGCCGGGCCGGAAACGCCGATATGCACCGGAAGCTCGATGCCTGACGCCGCTAACCCTTCCGCCCAGGCGATGAAACGCGCGGGATCGAAACCGAACTGGGTGACGATGCGCATTGCGGCATCGCTTCTTTCGGCAAAATCGCGTTTCAGCCTGAGTGCGGCCATCGCCGTTTCGTCGTTGAAATCCGGGCTGCCTTCCGGGTGGCCGGCGATGGCGATCTGCCCTATACCGCAACGGTCGAAAATGCCGGTGGACAGCATGTCCATGCTGGATGCGAAGGGACCGGCCGGGCGGTCGACGCCGCCGCCGACAACCAGAACATCGGTTACGCCCGCTTCTCCGGCAAGCCGTTTTACCTGTTCCTCAAACGCTGCGCGGGAGGAGATGCGCCGCGCTGCAAGATGCGGCACCGGCTCATAACCGAGATCGCGCAAATGTCCCGCGGCTTCGACGAGCCTTTCCTGCGAGGCGGCGCCAGTGTCAGTGAGATAGACGCGCACACCCTGCGGAAAGAGCCCGGCAAGGTCCGTCGAGCCAAGCACCTGCGCGGGCGAGGCTTCGATGGAGGCGGGAATGATGGAAGCGGTGGAGATATCGGGCAATTTGTGCGTGATCCTTTTTATTATCATGCACCTATTTTGCGGCGAAGTCTGTGCCTGTTGCGGCAAGACAGGCTTGCATCTGCGACGAAGCTCGGCCCCAATCAATGACGCGCGGTTTCACCAGATCCGTTTCGTCAGGCCATTCCAAAGCCATGTCCAGATGGTCGGCGGGAAGCGCAGTACCGATTTGCCGGGTGAGGGCGGCTGCGGCGCAAGGCTGCCGGAAAGGGCGTCCTCGATGGCGCTGATGGCGATATCCACCGAAGCGGCGGTCAAAAGCAGGGGATAGGTGGCAATCGTGTCGGAAGGGGATGGTTTCACCCGCTTCTCGTAGAGCGTGGCGCCGGTATCCACGCCCTTGTCGACCAGATGCACCGTTGCGCCGAAATTGCCGCGGTCTTTTTCCACCAGCGCCCAGTATCCGCCCATCTGCCCGCGATAGGCAGGATTGATACCGGCATGGAAATTGATGACCGGGCATTGCAGGGCCTGAAGCGTGGTCGGTGTCAGCAGGCGGCAGGAAATGGTGAAGATTGCCGCCGGTTTCAGCAGATTGGCGGCCTTGCGGCATTCCTCATCGTTGAGCGAGGCGAATTGGGTGACGGGGAGGCTGTGATGGAGATCGGGAGAAAGGCCGTGTTCGGCGATGATCGCATCGCTTCTGCGAAGCGTTAAGCGTTTGCCGAGCCGCGAGGCGATCATCGTCGCCATCTGGCCCGCAGCGACAATCCAGCCGAGCCGTCGCGCGCGCCGCCTGAGAATGACCGACTTGCTTTCCGGCTGCTCCATGAAAACATGGATGTCGGGAAATCGGGCCGCCAGCGCATTGATCATGACATTGGGGTTCACCCCGCCCGCCGTCATCACCAGAAGCCGATTGTTGATGTCAGTCATATCACCCACGGGATTTTCCTAAGCCATGATCCAGACGCCGAGTTTCACGCGTGAACTTCAAAACCATGTTAATTTTCATCGACAGGATTTTTTGAAATGCCGCTGGAACGTATTTTTGGGACTCACGTTATTGTGACGCATATCACATCGGTACTTGCCTTTGGACGGCAAGTCATAGGGGAGTAGTTTCACATGATCACACGCATTCTTTCGACCGTTTTCGTGGCTTTGTTGACCGTTGTCACCCTGAGCTCCTGTGGTAACACCATTCGCGGCATGGGTCGTGACACGGCGAACGCCGTCGACGCGACGCAGGATGCCGGCCGCAATGTGGACCGCGCCGCCCGTCGCTGACGACATCTCCCCTTAAAGGTCCGGCGTCATCCTGAAACACGGGTGACGCCTTTTCTTTGACCGAATTTTCCTGCGAATGTGCCCGTACGAGAATCACGGGGCGGGCATGAACGGATCGATGAAAAGACTGGCGAAGCTGCTGTTGCCATTGCTGTTGCCGTTTTCGGCTCAGGCCGGCGGGCAGGCAGATTTCTGCAGGATCATGGACCATGCCGGCGGTCGTTATACCGTCTGCAGTTTCGACCCGGCAAAAAGCACCATCCGGATATACGACCGCGATCATGTCTCCGGCCAGGGATATGGCTCGTTCGCCGCTCTCTCGTCGGCGCTGTGGCGGCAGCACATGTTCAGCGTCTTCGCCATGAACGGCGGCATGTACCATTCGGACTATTCCCCCGTCGGGCTCTTTATCGAAAATGGCATCGAACGCTCGCCGATCAGCACCGGCGGCGGCTGGGGCAATTTTCATCTTCTGCCCAATGGCGTGTTTTATCTGAAGGGGGCGGCGGCCGGCGTGCTGGAAACGCAGGCCTATCTGGCAGCGGATCCCAAGCCGGACTTCGCCACGCAATCCGGGCCGATGCTCGTCATCGATGGCAAGCTGCATCCGCGCTTTCTGCCCGATAGCGACAGCCTGAAGCGGCGCAACGGCGTCGGCGTTTCCCGCGATGGCATGGTGCATTTCGCCATTTCGGAAAATACCGTGCGCTTTTACGATTTCGCCACGTTGTTCAGGGATGTGCTGGACGCGCCGAATGCGCTCTATCTCGACGGCACCATATCCAGCGTCGATATTCCCGCAATGAAAAGGCGGGACTCGCTGTTCCTGATGGGGCCGATCATCGCTGTTGTCGACAGGGTGCCGGATTAGCCTGAACGATCAGATCGGCGCCTTGGGATAGGCTTTTTCGAGACCGGCCGATGCCGTCAGTCCCTTGCGGAAGGCGAGAAAGGCGGGGTGCTGGCTCGCCCTTGCTGTTTCCATGATGCGGATCTGCAGGCGGGCAGGGGCATTGCCGCCAAGCCATTCGCCGGTCGTTTCCAGCTTCAGGCTGTTGAGGAAGCGGGCATTGGTCTGCTGGTCAAGATAAAGATTGAGGCCAGCCAGCAGGTTCTCGTCCTGCAGGGCGTTTTCCATCAACAGCAGCACCCAGGCTTTATCCTCGCTTGCAAGCGAAGTGAGTTTCGATGCGACCGTTTCGCGATCGGGGAAGGAGGATGCCTGCTGCATGGGGTGACTCGCATCGTTGCCGTTGCCATCGTCGATAAAGCACAGGTCATGCCCTTTCAAGGCGCGACGCTTCAGCGCAAGAAATTCGATCGTAAGGTGTTTGGCCGGCGGGGTTTTCAACAGGTGTTTGTAGGAAAGCTTTAAATAACGGTTACACTTTAGCCTAAATTGCGGCGAAGCCCAAAATGGCGCTTCTACGGGCCTCACGCTAACACCTTGTTTTTTCACATACCTATGCGCGGGGCGAATGGCAGCCTGTCGAAAACGCCTTCATTTAGCCGCTTTTTGCATTTGCCTTCGCCGCCAGATTTTAATAAATGCTTGCCTCAACGGGCCGGGTCTTGAAGACCGCCCGGAGAGTGAATAGCTGGAGTAATCATGGAAGAAACCGCTCAGAAATCCTGCTGGGGCGTCACCTTGCGCGCACTTGCAGGCTTTGCCGCTTTTCTCGCATTGACGTACATTTTTGGCAGCCCATAAGCATCTCTCCTGAATGACGGGTTTTGAAACGGCGCGGTTTTCCTTTGGAAACCGTGCTGTTTTCGTTTGAGGTCAATTATGTCGCAGCTGCGCAAACCGCTGACGCTCTTTTGTGGCGATCCGTTTTGGCTTTGGATATGATGGTGGTGGAATCCATTCTCATCAAGGCGAACTTCATGTTTCTTTCGGTCTTTGACGTCTTCAAGATCGGTATCGGTCCTTCGAGCTCCCATACGATGGGGCCGATGACGGCAGCCAACCGCTTTCTGGCGCTGATCCTTAGCGATGAGTGGCCGCGGCCGGCAGGCGCGGCCGTTGCGCAGCTGAAGGTCAGCCTGCATGGCTCGCTCGCCTTTACCGGCATCGGGCACGGTACCGGGCGTGCCGTCATTCTCGGCCTCACCGGCGAACGGCCGGATATTGTCGACCCCGATGCGATGGACGCCATCATCGAGACGGTGGAAAAGGCTGGCACCGTGACGCCGCCCGACCATCCGTCCTATGTGTTCCGCCCGGCCGAAGATCTGGTCTTCGACAAGAAAAACCCGCTGCCCGGCCATGCCAACGGCATGATCTTTTCCGCCTTCGACAATCAGGGCAGGCTGCTCGTCAAGCGCATCTATTATTCCGTTGGCGGCGGTTTCGTCGTGACCGATACGGAGCTCGAGGCGATCAAGCAGCGTGGCAAGACAATCGATAACGGTCCGCGCGTGCCTTATCCCTTCGCCACCGCGCGGGAAATGCTGGATATGGCGGCCCGTTCCGGCCGCACCATCGCCCAGATGAAGCGGGCCAACGAGGAGACGGTGGTTTCCCGCGAGGAGCTGAACGAGCGTCTCGACCAGATCTGGGAGGCGATGAACGGCTGCATCGAGCGCGGCCTGAAAGTGGACGGCATCATGCCTGGCGGCCTGAAGGTGCGCCGCCGCGCCCGTTCCATTTACGAGAAGCTGAATGCGGAATGGCGCAGCAACCGGCTGAACCCGGTCATGGCCAATGACTGGCTGAGCGTTTACGCCATGGCGGTGAACGAGGAAAATGCCGCCGGCGGCCGCGTGGTGACTGCGCCGACCAACGGTGCGGCGGGCGTCGTTCCTGCCACCGTCAGATATTTCCGGCATTTCCATGAGGATGCGAGCGTCGATGACGTGCGCGACTTTTTGCTGACGGCGGCCGCCATCGGCGGCATCATCAAGCACAATGCCTCGATTTCAGGCGCGGAAGTGGGCTGTCAGGGCGAGGTGGGCTCGGCTTCCGCCATGGCGGCGGCAGGCCTTGCCGCGGTCATGGGCGGATCCCCGGAACAGGTGGAAAATGCCGCCGAGATCGCGCTCGAGCATCATCTCGGCATGACCTGCGATCCGATTGCCGGGCTTGTACAGGTGCCGTGCATCGAACGTAATGCCATGGGCGCGGTGAAAGCGGTGACGGCGGCCTCGCTGGCGCTGAAGGGCGACGGCCAGCATTTCGTGCCGCTCGACGCCTGTATCGAGACCATGCGCCAGACCGGCAACGACATGAGCGAGAAATACAAGGAAACCTCCACCGGCGGCCTTGCCGTGAACGTTGTGGAGTGCTGAACGGGCAGGGCGTCAGGCATGGTTGCCATGCTTGACGCCCGCCGCAAAAAGGCATTGATAGAACCATGCCTTTACATCTCATCAAACTTTGCGTCGGTGCGGATTCAATCCAGGACTTGAGAGACTGGGTCGCGCATCGTGCGCTGACCGCAATTGCCGCAGGCCTCGAGCCGCACAGCGTCCACACAACCCGGATGATCCCGAAACGTGTCGAGGAACTGCTCGAGGGCGGTTCGCTCTACTGGGTCATCAAGGGGCAGGTGCAGGCGCGGCAGAAACTTCTCGATATCCGCTCCTTCAAGGGCGAAGACGGTATTTCCCGCTGCGATCTCATTCTCGGCCCGGAGGTCATCGAAACCTCACCTGCGCCGAAGCGCCCGTTTCAGGGCTGGCGTTACTTGAAGGACGACGAGGCGCCCCGCGATCTCGGCGGCGGCACGGGCGGCGAGGACATGCCTTCCGATCTCAGGCGGGAACTGGCGGAGCTTGGGCTGCTCTGACGCTTAACGGATTTGACAATGAAAAAGCCGGCATCCTTGCGGAGCCGGCTTTTTCTTTTGGGGGGAGACGGGTCGTTTTCTGGCTTCAGTTGATGCCGCCGACCGCAGTGGTGGCGCGGCCATCCTGAATTTTCACCCAGCGGCCGGGATTGGCGGTGTCCTGGCGCTTCAGGTAGGTATATTCGGTTTCAGACCAGTTCATGACCTTGTTGCGCATGTTGTCGAGAACGAAATCGCCACGATCGGTGCGGACGGTCAGAACGGCGTGGCCTTCGCCATTCGGCTGCAGAACCACGGTGATCAACAGGTTGGAGGCGGAGAAGCCCTTGTTCATCAGCATCTTGCGCTTCAAGAGCACGAAGTCTTCGCAATCGCCGACCGTGGTGGGATAGGCCCAGCGTTCTTCAACGCCATAGATTTCCATGTCGGTCATCGGCGTGATGGTGGTGTTGACGGTGTAGTTGACGTCGAGCATCGTCTTCCAGCGCTCTTCGGTCAGCTTCATCGGGCCGTTGTCCAGCGAGGTCGGCTGGCATTCGCTCTGATAGGTCTGGCAGAATTCATAGTGGCCGATCGGCGGGTTGGCCTTGCCGATGACGCGCATGACGGCGGCCGGCGAGGCGCTTGCCTGATGCGCGAAGGCGCTGACGATGAATGCGATCAGAGTGAAAACGAAACGGTTGTTCTTGTTCATTGCTTGTCTCCCCGTGGTGAGAAGACATTCGCAGGTATATTTTGACCCGGCGGAAATTTGCGAAGCGCAATTTGAGCTTAAATTTCAGCAAATTAGCCGTTGTTTTGAACTGTATTCGAACTAGTTTTTATGCGTCTTTGAAGCAAATTTTATTACAATTTTACGCATCGTGGCTTTAGGTTTTTGGTAGCCATCTAGACCGCTGTATTGACAGCCATTTTCCGCGTGCTGCGGTTTCCGTGGTCGTGTGCGGCCGGCTTGCGGCGCGTGGCGAAGAGCTGGATTTCCCGTTTTGGGATGGCTGTTTCAGGCTGATACAGGCCGGAAAAAGCGACAAAAAAAACTTCAAAAAAACTGCATTTTTTCTGGAAAAAAGTTTTGCGGAGCGGTTTTCGCGCCGTGGATGAGCTGGCCAATGGCGCAACATGTTCCGCCGCGCTCATCCCTTTTACCGACTATGATGGGTCCAGGCCGGTCTGCCGTAGGCGTCAGGGCGTGAAAATGGAAGTTCGGTAACGAGAAATGAGAATGAAGAACCTGACGACAGGAGCGGCCCGATATGGCCGAAGACAGAACATAGCCCGTCAAGGCACCGTCCGGGAATCTTCGCAATTATGCGATTGGGTCGAGCGCAAAACGCGCCAAAAATGCTGCACGCATTCTTACGGGCGCAAAACCTGCCGTGTCCGGGTGGAATGAGTTAGAGAAATTCGATCAGTGCGTCGGGTGACTGGACGCGGTCGAATTCGACAGCGACGCCTTCCATGAAGTGGCGCACGATCTTGCCGCTCATGTTCTTGCCGAGCTGGACCCGGCTTCCGAGCGGCGGCCGGTTTTCGATCTCGATTGCCGCACCCGACAGGGAAAGGTCGATCAGCCGGCAGGCGACGAGCACGCCATCTTCCAGAACGAGCTGGGCTCTCGCATTGCGAGGTGTCAGGCGGTCGTGGCGGCGGTCTTCCGGCAGGCCGAGCAATTGACGCTTGGCGATCCAGGCGAGCTGCGCTGTGAGTTTTTCCCGCTTGCGCTCCGGCGCGTTGATGGCGATGAGGAAGCCCGATGCGGTGAGCGATGTCACCGTGCCTTCGATCCGGCCGATATGCTGGAGATAGGCGATGACGCGGTCACCGCGGCGGGCAATGCCCGAGCAGGTGAACTGCGCCCTTTCGGCGGTCATCTCGGTCGCGGTGCAATCATATTCTTCATGGTCGGGCAACATCAGGCGGCCGGTGAAGGACACACGGACGGCGTCGTCGAGATGAGCTTCCTCAACCGGACGCAGGATTTGGGCGGTGTTGACCGAGCGGGACGAAAACATGGGCAGCGCAATTGTAATGAATGATGACGGTAAATTTCTACCGTGCGCGAGTTAACAGACTGTATTGTTTAACCTCTACAATTTTTCTGATCGGCAATATTGTTGCAGTTCTGACGTATTTTTTTGAGATTCCGGCGCTGTCGGACCTCTCCCGGAGGGCGGGAGCGTTGGAACAGGTCCGTCAGCAGCTTTCGGCGCGCGGTGTATCCTCGGCCCCCTTGTTCACCGGAAACCCTGCCGGGGCGATGTCCAGGCGCAGCAGGCGGCTGCTTTTCATGGACAAGCACTGGATTGGCGCGGCGAATTCGTGTCTTGGCCGCTCTGCAAGCAGCGCCCCGAGCAACCTTGGGGCGGTGTCGGGATCGGTGCGAAGCGGCAGGAGCAGCATTTCGAATGCCAGCGGTGCCGCGCCATGGCCGTCCTCCGCCTCGACATCGAAGACTACGGGCAACTGGTGGTGCAGGATGCCGCGCGCGACGCGGCAGGGGAAGACGGCATTTGCCGGCTGCCACAATTCCGAAAACGGGCGATCCCGCAATTCCCGGCCGAACAGGTCGCAAAGACGAGTACCGGCAAGGCGGAAGAACGGCGTGTTCTCTCCCTTGTCCGTAAGGATGAAAAGATCGCCAAGGTGATGTTTCAGCTTTGCTGGATCGAGGTCCTCGCGTCGCGGGGCCGATCGCTTGCCGCGCAGTTCATCCCAATAGGCATATATATCCAGTCCGGCCATGCTCTTCATAGCATCTCTCCATGTTCGTTTTTGGGACATCATGTCCATCCGAACGTCTGTATCTGGAGGTGTAGCGATTTTCGTGCCAAGTGGATTTATTAAGGTTAACAAAGGGTTGATATTGCCCGATGGCGATAGTCGTGGCATCGGAGCGGCAATGTCGGGGAAAGCTCCGTCAGCACAATTCGATGGCGTCGCCTGTTATTTTAAGGCGGGCCCGCAAGCCGGACCGCCCGCGGCCCGGCGTCCTTGCCGATAGCGGTTTGGGCGTCGAGCGCTTCAAGGGCGGGACGGCTTTTTTTTCGTTCGGGCTTCCTATATTGCTCGGGGAACGCAAAATTCGACCAAGACAGGGATGGGATCATGTCCTATGGGGACGGCGAACAGCCGCCGGTTTCGGAAACGCCGGAGCCGAAAGACGACACGAACAATCCCGTCTTCAACCTGCCATCGCTGCTGGTCGGCATTCTGGCCGCGCTGATCGTCGCTTATGTCATTCCCGCCTATCTTCTGTCAGAGGAAGGCAATGGCTGGTTCATCTTCACCTTCGGCTTCATTCCGCTGCGTTATGCGGTGCCGTTTTCCCAGCAGGGGCTGGAATGGCTCTGGACGCCGGTGACCTATTCTTTCCTGCATGGCGGCATCGAGCACATTCTCTTTAACGGATTGTGGCTGATGGCCTTCGGCGCGCCGGTTCTGCGCCGGATCGGAACAGTGCGCTTCGTGCTGTTATGGTGCATTTCCGCCGCCGTTTCCGCCTTCGGCCACGCGGCGCTGAACTTGGGCGATGTGACGGTGCTGATCGGGGCGTCGGGTGTCGTTTCGGCGCTGATGGGGGCAGCCTGCCGCTTCGCTTTCCCGGCACGTGGCGGATATAGCGCCTCCTTCGGCCATCTGATGCCGCGACAGAGCATTCTTGGGGCGCTTTCCAACCGCACCGTGCTTATCTTCACGCTGATGTGGCTGTTCGGCAATGTGCTGATCGCTGTCGGTGTGCCGCTGTTCGGCGATGTCGGCGGTGAAATCGCCTGGGATGCGCATGTTTTCGGCTTTCTGCTCGGCTTCCTGTTCTTCGGGCTTTTCGATCGACGACTGGCCTGAGCCGATCACGCTCCTTGTCGGCCGTGGCGCAAATTTGCTTTCGCGCGTCCCATCCGGGATTGCATTCATGCGGACCTCAGCGCACGATATCCCATGATTTGCAACCGCCGGGGGAGACTGCGGCGCTGCGTATCGCTGAAAAGAGGAGGAAGGCATGCCAACATTCGTAAAGGATCTTCTCGACCGCAAGGGCCGGGACGTCGTGACTGTCGGTCCGGAGGTCAGTATCGGTGAGGCGGCGGGAACGCTGCACGCGCATAAGATCGGTTCCGTCGTCGTGACCGACGCCGATGGCGTCGTTCTCGGCATCTTCACGGAGCGCGATCTCGTAAAGGCCGTGGCGGGCCAGGGTGCCGCTTCCCTCCAGCAATCCGTGTCGGTGGCCATGACCAAGAATGTCATTCGCTGTCATCACAATTCCACCACCGATGAGCTGATGGAAATCATGACGGGCGGGCGCTTCAGGCATGTGCCCGTTGAAGAGAACGGCCGCCTTGCCGGCATCATTTCCATCGGTGACGTGGTGAAGGCGCGGATTGGCGAGATCGAAGCCGAAGCGGAGCACATCAAGGCCTATATTGCCGGGTGAGTTAGTTCGCGAAGCGTATTACTTCCCTCATTCCTGTTACAAGCACAGGAATGAGGCGAGGGTCGCGCATCAGCGGCGGAATGCCTGCTGCATGCGTTCAAGCTCCGGAATGCGGGAGCGCGTTTCCTCATATCCCCGGTCGATGGCTTCGCTGGCGCGATGGAATTCCGAGAGGCCGATATCGTTGATGCGGGGATGCATCATCAGGTCGGGAGGATCGCCCGCCAGGCGCGAGCGCGAAATCCGGTCCTGAATAATGTTAAACGCCTGCACCATGACGCCTGGAAGGCCGGGACGCGGCGGGCTTTCCACCGCCGGTGCTGCGCCGCCATGCGACGGTGAGGCGGCGTGCTTGACCACGGCGGAACGGCCGAAAAGGTCGTAATTGAGATTGACGGCGACGACCAGCGCCTGCTCATAGGCCCGGCAGACCGAAACCGGCACGGGGTTGACGAGCGCGCCGTCTATCAGGGTGCGGCCGTTGCACTGCACGGGTTCGAAGATGCCGGGCAGGGCATAGGACGAGCGCAGCGCGGTGACGAGATCGCCCTGGTGAATCCAGACCTCGTGGCCGGTGCGCAGTTCCGTCGCGACGGCGATGAAGGGATGGTCGAGGTTTTCGACGCGCAGGCCTTCCAGATGTTCCTGCATGCGTTTGGTCAGCCGCATGCCGCCGAAGAGCCCGCCGCCGCCGATGGTGAGATCGAGCAGGCCGGCAATACGGCGCATCGTCAGCGAACGGGCGAACTCCTCCAGCTCATCGAGCTTGCCGGCGAGATAACAACCGCCCACCAGCGCGCCAATCGACGTGCCTGCAATCATGCCGATCTTCACGCCAGCCTCGTCCAGTGCCCGCAGGACGCCGATATGGGCCCAGCCGCGAGCTGCGCCGCCGCCAAGGGCGAGCGCTATCCGGTGTTTGTCGACGATCTGGGTGACGGGCGGCTCATTGCCGGTGGCTTCGGGATTTCCAGCCGCAAGTTGATTGTGACGATTTCCCCATCCCAACATGACCGCACTCCCTGCCAGTTCCGTGAGGCTCCCCTCAAATCCCCGGAGCCCGCTATATTGGTAGCAAATTGGTGCGGCCGATGGAAGGTGGCCGTTTATGTGTCCGAATAGGTTGTGGCCGGATCGAAATGGCGGGTGTCGTCGGTGATCTTCGTGACCGCATCGCCGTTGGAGAGCTCGACGGTACGATAAAAACAGGAGCGGCGGCCGGTATGGCAGGTCGCGTCATGGCCGGTGACGGAGACCTTCAGCCACACGGCGTCCTGATCGCAATCGGTGCGGAATTCCTTCACCGTCTGCAGATTGCCTGACGTTTCGCCCTTCTTCCAGATTTTGTCGCGCGAACGGCTGTAATAGTGGGCGATGCCGGTCTCCAGCGTCAGCGACAGGGCTTGCGCATTCATATGGGCGACCATCAGCAACTCGCCGTCACGGGCATCGGTGACCACGGCGGTGACGAGGCCGTGGGCATCGAATTTCGGCGAAAAAAGACCTGCGTTTTCGAGCACTTCCTTGTCCGCAGGTGCGGACGGAAACGAAATGGACATGGCTACCCCGGGAGAAAAGCGGAAGGTTTCAGAGCGGCGGAGGCAATGGAATCAGTCCGCCACTCCAAAATTTGTCTGGGCATCGGGTTTCTCGGAAACCCGCGCTACACTTTTCGGTCCAGCGCTTAGCGGTTCCGCACCATGGTCATGAAGCGCACCTGTTCGGCCGGATCGTTCTTGAACGTGCCGGTGAAGCTGGTGGTCAGCGTCGTCGACCCCTGCTTGTTTACGCCGCGCATGGACATGCACATATGTTCGGCGTCGATCATGACGGCCACACCGCGCGGTTTCAGGGTTTCCTCGATCGATCTGGCGATCTGCGCGGTCATGTTTTCCTGCGTCTGCAGGCGGCGGCCGAAGATTTCGACGACGCGGGCGATCTTCGACAGGCCGAGCACGCGGCCGGCCGGAAGATAGGCGACATGGGCCTTGCCGACGATCGGCACCATATGGTGTTCGCAATGGGAGAAGAAGGGGATGTCGCGCACCAGCACAACATCGTCATAACCGCCGACTTCCTCGAAGGTCGTGCCGAGCACGTCCTGAACGTTCAGCTCATAACCGGCAAAAAGCTCGCGATAGGCCTTGGCGACGCGCTTCGGCGTATCCAGAAGTCCTTCGCGGGCGGGATTTTCTCCTGCCCAGCGCAGAAGAACGCGCACTGCTTCTTCCGCTTCGGCCTGGCTTGGGCGAGCTTCTGCCACGTCGGGTTTTGCGCCAGCGCCGGGGAAATTCTTCACGATCGCATCCATTCCGTCTCTCCCGATGCGGGTAAAGGCCGCACCTGAATTCGTTTTTCATCGCGAACTCATGTTCGCAGTTGCTGCTATCTGGTTGTTTTACAGCATTTTGGCAAGACCGATGCTGTTATTTCGGTATCGGAGCCGTTAATTTCATCACGGCTTGATGTCCAGAAAGCTCGTTAGCATATAATGAGAATGGAGGGCAGGAAAGCTTCACTGCGACAAACGCTGTGTTTGAAAAATTTGACCTGTCCTATTTTTGGGCAATCTCGAGCGCGCCGGGCACCGACGATGGACGACATCTACAATAATCGCATTCTGGACTTTGCCGGGAATATTCCTCTCATCGGCGTTCTTGAGGATGCCGACGCCAGCGCCGAGAAACACTCCCGGCTGTGCGGCTCTAAGCTCAAGGTCTATCTGAAGGTCGAAGGCGGCATCGTGACGGAGTTTTCGCATGAGGTTCGCGCCTGCGCGCTCGGCCAGGCCTCTGCCTCCATCATGGCGCACCACATCATAGGGGCTTCCAGCGGCGAAATCCGGCAGGCGCGGGAAGACATGCTCGCCATGCTGAAACAGGACGGTGAGGGGCCGGCGGGCCGTTTCGAAGACATGCGGGTGCTTCAGCCCGTCCGCGATTTCAAGGCGCGCCACGCCTCTACCATGCTGACCTTCGAAGCGGTGGTCGATGCGCTCGACCAGATCGAGGGGCGGCCGGCTCTCAACGCCGCGGGTTAGGCGATGTGCGGCGAACCGGGCTGCCGGCACCAGCAGACGACGAAAAAAGCGGGCCGATCCCGCAACTGGACAGGCAGCTTTGCCAAAACGCCGGGGCGGCTTCTGGGCGTCGGTTTCATCCGCTTTTATCAGCTCACGCTATCCGGCTTCATCGGGAATTCCTGCCGTCACATCCCCACCTGTTCCGAATATGGCTATGAAGCCATTGCCCGACACGGGCTCTGGGCCGGCGGATGGATGACCCTATTTCGCGTCGCGCGCTGCGGACCGGGAGGCACCAGCGGGCTGGACCCGGTGCCGGAAGCGCTCGGTGGCGGCAGGCGCTGGTGGATGCCCTGGCGTTACTGGAGCCTGCATCGATGAATGACTATGTGGCCCTGCTGCACAGCATCGTGCTCGGCGCGGGCAGGCGGCTCGTCATGGCCGATCTCAGGGCCTTGGCGGAAGAGCTGGGATTTGCCGAATGCAGAACGCTGGTCGCGACTGGAAATCTGGTTTTTCGCGCCGGGGCGGCACCTGTTCGTGAGATTGAGGACAGGCTGGAGCGTGCCTTCGAAGACCGCTTCGGCAAACATGTCGATATTCTCGTTCGTTCGGGCGGCGACTGGCTGAAATTGGCGGCGGACAATCCTTTCGTCCAAGGCAATCCGCCGGATGTCTGCGTTCGGGTGATGCGCGCGCCGCTGGACAACGGCGTCCTCGAATTGCTGGAGAAATACCGCGGGAGGGAAAAGATCGCTCTTGCCGGCGGCGATCTATGGATCGATTTTTGCGGCAAGCCGAGCGAGAGCAGGCTGCTGTCCGTGCTGACCACCAAAAGGCTCGGTATCGGCACGACCCGCAACGCCAATACGGTCAATGGTCTCGCGCAAATGCTTCGCTGAGCGATCCTTCGCCTTTGACTGCAATGGCAAAAGCCTTTATCAGCCTGCCTGTCCGCTTGTCGCGGGCAAATCATTATTCCAACACCACCCGCATTCGTTGGCGGGACTGGACAGGAGATTAGACAATGTCTGAAGCTGTTTCCCTTACATTTCCCGATGGATCCGTGCGCAGCTACCCCGCCGGTACGACCGGCCGCGAGGTCGCCGAATCCATTTCCAAATCGCTTGCCAAGAAGGCTGTCGCCATTGCGCTTGACGGTACCGTGCGCGATTTGTCCGAGACCATCACCGATGGGAAAATCGAGATCGTCACGCGTGAAGACGGTCGTGCGCTGGAACTCATCAGGCACGATGCCGCCCACGTCATGGCCGAAGCCGTGCAGGAACTGTGGCCCGGCACGCAGGTGACGATCGGCCCTGTCATCGAGAACGGCTTTTATTACGACTTCGCCAAGAACGAACCCTTCACGCCGGAAGATCTGCCGAAGATCGAAAAGCGCATGAAGGAAATCATTCTGCGCAACAAGCCGTTTACCCGCGAGGTCTGGTCGCGCGAGAAGGCCAAGGAAGTGTTCGCCGCCAAGGGCGAGAACTACAAGGTCGAGCTGGTCGACGCCATTCCGGAAGGTCAGGACCTGAAGATCTATTATCAGGGCGACTGGTTCGATCTTTGCCGTGGTCCGCATATGGCCTCCACGGGGCAGATCGGCACGGCCTTCAAGCTGATGAAGGTGGCCGGAGCCTATTGGCGCGGTGACAGCAACAATGCGATGCTGTCGCGCATCTACGGCACCGCCTGGGCGACGCAGGAAGAGCTGGACAATTATCTCCACGTGCTGGCCGAAGCCGAAAAGCGTGACCACCGCCGCCTCGGCCGCGAAATGGACCTGTTCCATTTTCAGGAAGAGGGTCCGGGCGTGGTGTTCTGGCACGGCAAGGGCTGGCGGATGTTCCAGACGCTGACGGCCTATATGCGCCGGCGGCTTGCCAATACCTATCAGGAAGTCAACGCGCCGCAGGTGCTGGACAAATCGCTGTGGGAGACCTCTGGTCACTGGGGCTGGTATCAGGAAAACATGTTCGCGGTGAAATCCGCCCATGCCTTCACCCATCCCGATGACGAGGAAGCCGATCAGCGCGTGTTTGCCCTGAAGCCGATGAACTGCCCGGGTCACGTACAGATCTTCAAGCATGGCTTGAAGTCTTACCGTGAAATGCCTGTCCGTCTTGCGGAATTCGGCACCGTGCATCGTTATGAAGCTTCCGGCGCTCTGCACGGCCTGATGCGCGTTCGCGGCTTCACGCAGGACGATGCGCATGTCTTCTGCACGGAAGAGCAGATGGCGGCGGAATGCCTGCGCATCAACGACCTGATCCTCTCCGTCTACGAGGATTTCGGTTTCAGCGAAGTCGTCGTCAAGCTCTCCACGCGCCCGGAAAAGCGCGTCGGTTCCGACGATCTGTGGGATCGCGCCGAAAGCGTGATGATGGATGTTCTGAAGACCATCGAGGAACAGTCCGAAGGCCGCATCAAGACCGGCATCCTGCCGGGCGAGGGCGCGTTCTACGGGCCGAAGTTCGAATATACGCTGAAGGACGCCATCGGCCGTGAATGGCAATGCGGCACGACGCAGGTGGACTTCAACCTGCCGGAACGTTTTGGTGCCTTCTATATCGACCATAACTCGGAGAAGACCCAGCCGGTGATGATCCACCGCGCCATCTGCGGCTCGATGGAGCGTTTCCTCGGCATTCTCATCGAGAACTTCGCCGGCCATATGCCGCTGTGGTTTGCGCCGCTTCAGGTCGTGGTTGCGACGATTACCTCGGATGCCGATGATTACGGCCGCGAAGTCGCCGAAGCGCTGCGCGAAGCGGGCATGGCGGTCGAGACCGACTTCCGCAACGAGAAAATCAACTACAAGATCCGCGAGCATTCGGTGACCAAGGTTCCGGTCATCATCGTCTGCGGACGGAAAGAGGCGGAAGAGCGCACCGTCAACATCCGCCGTCTCGGTTCGCAGAACCAGACGCCGATGTCGCTGGAAGATGCGATTACGAGCCTCGTGGACGAGGCGACGCCGCCGGATGTGAAGCGCAAGCTTGCGGCGAAAAAGCAGGTTGCCTGATAGCAGTTACGGCCCCTTCGGGGGCCGTTTTGTTTTTGGGGATGTGCGGGTAATTTCACTGGCAAAGGCGACGCATTCACCTCCGTCACCCCGGACTGGATCCGGGGTCCAGCGCGATCAAGTCCTTGATCGCGAAAGACTCTCTTCACGACGCAGACGCCTCGTGGCTGGATGCCGGATCAAGTCCGGCATGACGTATGAGATGTAGGCGACGCCTACTCGAAGTCCCCGGTCATATCTTCCGGCGCCTGATCCTTCATCAGCACTTCCACGTCTGAATCCCGGCCGGAGGTCACTTTGAAGTTGCGCTGGTAGACCTTGTCCTTGTTACGGGCGATGGCGGTATATTCGCCTTCCGCCAGCACCATGGTCGAAAAGGCGCTGACGCTTTCGTTCACCACATCGCCGCCGCCGTTGAGCACCGACCAGGCCGTATCGGCAATGGCTTCGCCGCCCTCTTCGGAAACGAGCTTGAGGGTGATCTGGGCAGCCTGGTGCTGGAGCGTCGCTTCCGTCAGCTTGCCGGCTTCCACCTGGATGTCGGCGCGCACCACCGCGTTGACGTTGCCATATTCGGAAACCACGTGATAGGTGCCGGCATTCAGGCGCACGATGGTGTTGGGCTTGATATCGGCCATAACGAGGCCGCGTTCGCCATCGGGGCGGGCGTCTGACGAATAGACGGAAAATTTGAGCTGGTTGCCGGAAATCTGCTTGTCGGAGCCCGCAACCGCATTCAGCACGAAGCCGCCGGCATCGAGAATCAGCACCTGTTTCTGCACATTGCCGGAGGTCGGGACATTGAGTTTCTTGGTAACGCCCGCGCGGCCGAAGGCGACGTTGACGAAATATTCGCCCGGCACCAGATGGAATTCCGCCGAGCCGCCTTCCGAGCTTGCCAGCATCGGCAACTTGCCGTCCGCGCCGGGAATGGGGCTGAAGACGCGCCAGGACAGGCCTTCCTTCACCGCTTCGCCTTCGCTGGTCAGCTTGGCTTCCATGCTGATATCGCGGGCGGTGCTTTCCGGGGCGTTGGGTGCGGAAGGGGCGGTGAAAGCGTTCAGCTTCGGCATTTTAGGCGTGCCGCCGAGCTGCTTGAAGTCTTTGAAGGCATCCTGCGAAAAAGCGGCTTGCGATAAAAGGCCAAGCACGGCACATGCAATGGTCAGACGTGCCGCGATTTTGATTGCCGACATTTTCGATACCGATTGACTTCTTGATTTTCCCGGATCACTTCAAAACCAATGCCGTGGCTATTTCAAGGCCCATGTTTTTGCGATGACAGCAGAATGGAAGATTTTTGATCATGACAAATGATATCAAGCTCCTCGATTATCTCAAGGTTCGCCGTTCCACGCCGGCCCTGCAACTTGCCGAGCCGGGGCCTTCGAAGGCGGAAATCGAGGACATCCTGCGCCTTGCCGTGCGCGTGCCTGACCATGGCAAGCTCGCCCCCTGGCGTTTCGTCGTCTATCGCGGCGAGGAGCGCTTGCGTCTCGGTGAGACGGCGCTGAGGATCGCGCTTGAAAAGAACCCGGAACTGGACCTGCAGCAGCAGGAAGCGGAACGCACGCGTTTCACCCGCGCGCCCGTCGTTATCGCCGTCATCAGCACCGCAAAGCCGCATTTCAAGATTCCGGAATGGGAACAGGTGATGTCCGCCGGTGCTGTGTGCCTCAACCTCATCTTCGCCGCCAATGCCAGCGGTTTTGCAGCGAACTGGCTGACGGAATGGCTTGCTTTCGATTCCGCATTTCTCGCGGAAATCGAGGTCGGCGCGGAAGAGAAGGTCGCCGGGTTCATTCATATCGGCTCGACGACATTCCCGCCGGTGGAGCGGCCGCGGCCGGAGCTTGCCGATGTCGTCACCTGGCTCGGGGATGTTTGATGTTCTACACCACGGACACCAACCAGCATGGCCTGCCGCATGATCCGTTCAAGGCCATCGTCGCACCGCGTCCGATCGGCTGGATCGGCTCGAAGGGCAGGGACGGTTCCCTCAACCTCTCGCCCTATTCCTTCTTCAATGCGATTTCGGACCGGCCAAAGCTTGTGATGTTCTCCTCCAGCGGCAGGAAGGACAGCCTGCGCAATGTCGAGGAAACCGGCGTCTTCACCGCCAATCTCGTCAGCCGCCATCTGGTGGACCGGATGAATGCGTCTTCTGCACCCGTCGGTTATGACGTCGACGAGTTCGCCCTTGCCGGTCTCACCGCCGTCGACGGGCGGGTGGTGGATGCGCCTTTCGTGGGCGAGGCGCTGGCGGTTCTGGAATGCCGCGTGACCCAGATACAGCAGCTTAAGGACGTCGACGGCCAGCCGGCGGATTCGTGGATGGTGATCGGACAGGTCATGGCGATCCATATCGATGAAACGATCATTCGCGACGGGCGCATCGATATGGGGCTGTCGCGACCCGTGGCGCGCATGGGCTATATGGATTACTGCGATGGCGGCAGCGATGTATTCCAGCTGCAGCGCCCCTCTACTGAGCCGTCAATATAGTCCTTCTTCGGCTACGGTTAATTTTTATGGTGAACCAAACGTAAACCATTTGCGCCTAGAGTTTTATACATGGCGGCGGCGATGATGCCGCCATCCATTGTTGCGAATGTTTTCGAGGCTCAGGTGATCGTACAGGCATTTCTTCGCTGGTCTGAAAAGGCTGGCTCGACCGAGCGGGCGAAGGCCGCCAATGCTCTCGGCCGTGCCTATCTTCAGTCCGACATGGCGCGCGAGAACCGCGATGCCGCCTATATGGCGATGACCTATCTGCTCGACGATCCTTCGCCGCGTGTGCGACTGGCGCTTGCCGAAGCGCTGGCGGATGCCCATGACGCACCGCGCGCCATTCTCGTTTCACTCGCCGAAGACCAGCCGGAAATCGCCTGCACCGTTATTGCCCGCTCGCCGGTTCTCGGCGAGGCCGATCTGGTCGATCTCGCCGGGCGTGGAGAAAGCCTGACGCGCGCGCTCATCGCCGCACGACCGGGCCTGCCGCGCGGTGTCTGCGCAGCGCTTGCCGAAGTGGGCGACCTGCCGGAAACCATCATCCTGCTCGAAAACGACGATGCTTTCATCACGCCGTTTTCGCTCAGGCGCATCGCCGAGCGCCATGGTTCGGACGCCGATATTCGCGACCTCCTGCTCCGCCGCGAGGCGCTGCCCGCCGATGCACGTCACCTGTTGATGGGCCGCATCAGCGAAGCTCTCGCGGGCTCCGCGTTGGTTCACGCAATGATCGCACGCAACCGCGCCGACAGTCTTTTCCGCGAGGCGGAAGATTCCGCCACCATCCTTATCGCCGCCAGCGTCTCCTCGCCGGAGCTGCCGGCGCTGGTGGAGCATCTGCGCCAGCGGCTGGAACTGACGCCGGCGCTGCTCATCCATGCCGTCTGTTCGGGCCGGCTGGAATTTTTCACGGCGACCATGGTCAATCTCTCCGGTCTCGATGACCGCAAGGTGCGCGCCATTCTGGCGACCGGACGGCCGCATGCCTTGAAGGCGCTGTTCCAGTCGGTCGGTCTTTTCGGCGATGTTGTCGATGTCTTCATGGAGGCGACGCTGATGTGGCGCCGTGCCGCCCGCTCGCAGCTTTCTGATGTGGCGGCCTCCGTCTCGGCGGAACTGCTGGCGCATTTCCGTGACGTCAACGGTTCCGAAACGCTGTTCGAACTGCTGCATGCCGTGCGCAAGCTCGCCATCGCCGAAGAGCGGCAGAAGGCGCGGTATTATGCGGAAGCGCTGACGGTCGAGGCGGCGTAGCGTCCGGGTTTCCGCGGGTGCATCCTCTCACCCTCATTCCTGTGCTTGTCACAGGAATCCAGCTAGCCCAAGTCCTTGGGCTGAAAGGACTCCTCCCGCCGCGCGGACGTGCGTCGACTGGATTCCTGTGACAAGCACAGGAATGAGGGTAGTGTGCGCTTTCCTCTCACAGGAAACCTCTGCATTGCAGCGGGAAAGAAAGCGGGCGTGACATTTCCCGCAATTACTTATCGAACCGTTTGGCGATCCACGAATAGCTGTTTTCAACCATCCTCACCGGCGTTCCCAAAAGATGCTTTATGCCTTCGGTGGAAGGCAGGATACGGCTGACGCGGCTGATCGCCTGTTTGGTGAGGCTTTCCTCTTCCTTCGGCGTAACAGCCGCCGTTGCCTGCGGTGCAGTGGCTGGTGCCGAGGCGGGAGGTTGCGTGCCGGCCGTCTGCGGGGCCTGTTCGCCCGGTGTCTGGCATACGGCTACTACTACTGGGTAAGGTGCGTTGGCGTAACGCTCCAGCTCCTTTTCCGACACGGCGTCGCACAGTTCGATGCTCGTCCAGCGCTGCTGGGAGGTGGCGAGGTAATGGCAATCGGTGGCGCTGTCATCGCAGCCAAGGAAGGTCATGAGGACGAGGGCTGTTTTCATGGAGTGTGTTGCCTCTGTCGGGATTTATGCTCTAGAAACTCATCTATCCCGATTGCAGTGATATTACGACGAAATACGCATTTTTATAGAGAAGGCAGGCATCGCATTGGCCACCGAAATCACGCTTGAAACACCCCGGCAGGATGCGGTTCTGCGCCTCATCGACCTTTCCAACGACTATATGGCCTCGCTTTATCCCGCCGAGAGCAATCATCTGGTCGATATCGGTGCGCTCGAGCAGGACAATGTCTCGTTTTTCGTGGCCCGGCACGATGGCCGCGTGGTCGGCTGCGGCGCGCTGGTGGAGGCGGGAGACGGCACGGCGGAGGTGAAGCGCATGTTCGTCGATCCCGATGCACGGGGATTGCGGATCGGCAAGCTGATCATGGACACGCTTGTCGCGCGCGGCGCCGAGCTTGGCCTTTCCGCCATCCGCCT
This sequence comes from Agrobacterium sp. ST15.13.015, assembly GCF_027871645.1. NCBI lineage: Bacteria > Pseudomonadati > Pseudomonadota > Alphaproteobacteria > Hyphomicrobiales > Rhizobiaceae > Agrobacterium > Agrobacterium sp. ST15.13.015. The sequence continues at coordinate 70,538 of NZ_JAQAHF010000010.1, read as the reverse complement.
CGAAACCGGCATCAGCCAGCCGGAGGCGATCGGTCTTTACCGCAAGGCGGGGTTTGTGGAGATCGAGGCCTTTGCGCCCTACAGGCCGGATCCGCTCAGCCTGTTCATGGAGAAGGTGCTTTAGGCCTACGGCGCGAGATTGCCGTATCCTGCACGTCATCCCTCGGCCCTGTGCCGAGGATCCAATCACGTATCGTGGAATCAATCGGTGGCAGATGCTCGGGACAGGCCCGAGCATGACGGATGCGCCGTTTAAGGACTATCTATAGGCACCAGCGTCGAGGCGTGTGCCCGTAGGCTTCACCGATCAAAACGCCGCTTTCCGAAACGCCGTCGTTTCCTCGCTATTGTCTTCGAGCGCGGCAACCTCATCGATGGCGTCTTCCTGCGTGGGCGGGGGCGGAGCCTCGGCGCTGGCGGCGGCGGAGATTTCCACCTCACGCACCCATTCGCGCCAGATCGCGACCAGGAGCGCCATCAGCACCGGGCCGATGAAGAGGCCGAGGAAGCCCATGGTCTTGACGCCGCCGACGAGGCCGAAAAAGGTGGGCAGGAAGGGTAACTTGATCGGCCCGCCGACGAGTTTCGGACGGATGGTCTTGTCGACGATGAAGAGTTCTACCGAACCCCAGACGAACAGCGCCAGCCCGTGGGCGGGCGAGCCGCTGGCGACCAGATAGATTGACACCAGCGTAAAGGAAAGCGGCGCGCCGCCCGGAATGAGCGCCATGACGCCGGTGAGCACGCCGAGCGTGACGGGCGAGGGCACACCGGCGATCCAGTAGGCGATGCCGAGGATGATGCCTTCGCCGATGGCGATCAGCGTCATGCCTGTGACCGTGGAGCTGATGGTGGCGGGCACGACGCGGGAAATGCGTTCCCACCGCGTCGGCAGGATGCGTTCGCCGACCAGATCGACCTGCCGGGTGAAGCCCGCGCCGTTGCGGTAGACGAAGAACAGCGCGATCAGCATGAACAGCAGGGTCAGCACAAGGTGGAACGCGCCGTTGCCGGCGGCGAGGATCGCCCGGTAGATATTGCCGATATTGGCACCGCTGACGAGCTGGATGAGTTCGCCGATGGCGCCCGGCGTGCCGATATATTTCACCCATTGTTCGCCGAGCCAGGGGCCGACGGCGGGCAGCGCCGCGATCCAGTCCGGCACGGGGGCGCCCGTCTTGTTGACATGCACCGCCCAACCGAACCATTCGCGAATTTCGCTTGCCGTATAGGAGGCGGCGATGAAGATCGGCACCACGAGGAAGGCGAGGATGAGGATGATGGCGATGGTGGCGCCGAGCGTGGTGTTGCCGCCCACCTGCCGCAAAAGCCGGGTATAAACCGGCCAGCTGGCAAAACCGATGACGAGAGCGGCGAGAACGGGGACAAGAAAGCCATGGAAGAAATAAATGCCGGCAAGGGCGACGAGAACGAGAAGCCAGCGCGCAGCCGAGATGGGCGGGATCAGGGCGATCCGCGTCGGGCTGGCGGGACCAAGCCATCTCGGTTCGCCACTGGGCTTACGGCTGTCAATATTACTCACGGCAGGCTCTTTCTCGCATTCTCCCCGAAGGGTGCATTCACTCTGTCACACCGATACATATAAGTGCAATATAATCGGATCACATTACCGTTGTGTGTTTATTGCTGAACCTATTGAACGATTTTGGTAAAAATAGAACATCGGTCTTGGCGCGCGCATTGAAATATGACAATTGAACTCCGTTTTTCTTGCGGCGTAAGGTTGCCGCGCCCGATCTCCAGGTCATGCCATGCTCCGCCGTTTCTTCGCTTATTATCGCCCCTATCGCGGTCTGTTCATTCTCGATTTTTCCTGCGCGGTGTTGTCGGGCGTGCTCGAACTCGGTTTTCCGATGGCGGTGAAGGCCTTTGTGGATGTGCTGCTGCCGGGCGGTGAATGGGCCATCATCCTTGCCGCCTCCGTGGGGCTGCTGCTTATCTATGTGCTGAATACCGGGCTGATGGCGACCGTCACCTATTGGGGACATATGCTCGGCATCAATATCGAGACCGACATGCGGCGTCTGGCCTTCGACCATCTGCAAAAGCTCTCCTTCCGTTATTTCGACAACCAGAAGACCGGTCATCTGGTCGGGCGGCTGACCAAGGATCTGGAAGAGATCGGCGAGGTGGCTCACCACGGCCCAGAAGACCTGTTCATCGCCATCATGACCTTTATCGGCGCGTTCCTCTTGATGCTGTCGGTCAATGTGCCGCTGGCCCTCATCACCGCTGCCGTCGTGCCCGTCACCGCCTGGGTGACCAGCCGTTATGGCGGCCGCATGACGCAGAATTTTCGCGCGCTTTACGGCCGGGTAGGGGATTTCAACGCCCGTATCGAGGAAAATGTCGGCGGCATGCGGGTCGTGCAGGCCTTCGCCAATGAGGATCACGAGCGGGCGCTGTTCGAGAAGGACAATCAGAAATACCGCCGCACCAAGCTCGATGCCTACAAGATCATGGCGGCCAGCACCTCGCTCAGCTATATGAGCATGCGCCTGACGCAGATGATCGTGATGATCTGCGGCGCCTGGTTCGTGCTGACGGGCAGCCTGACGGAAGGCGGCTTTGTCGGCTTCCTGCTGCTGGTGGGCGTGTTTTTCCGGCCGGTGGAAAAGATCAATTCCGTCATCGAGACCTATCCGAAGGGCATTGCCGGTTTCCGCCGCTTCACCGAGCTTCTGGACACCGCGCCCGATATCGTCGATGCGCCGGATGCGGTGGAAGCGCCGCTGCTGCGCGGCAATATTGAATATCGCCATGTCGGTTTCGGTTATGCCGAGGGCAAGACGGTTCTTACCAATATCGACCTGAAGATCAGCGCCGGCGAGACGGTGGCCTTTGTCGGCCCTTCGGGGGCGGGCAAGACGACGCTCTGCTCGCTTTTGCCGCGTTTTTACGATGTCACCAGCGGCGCGATCACCATTGACGGCATCGATATCCGTAGGATGAAGCTTGCTTCGCTGCGCAACCAGATCGGCATCGTACAGCAGGATGTCTTCCTGTTCGGCGGCACGATCCGCGAGAATATCGAATATGGCCGGCTCGGCGCTTCGGATACGGACATCATGGATGCGGCGCGGCGCGCCCGTCTCGATGGCGTCATCGAGGCCATGCCGCTCGGGCTCGACACCGTCATTGGCGAGCGCGGCGTCAAGCTTTCCGGCGGCCAGAAACAGCGTCTTGCCATTGCCCGCATGTTCCTCAAGAACCCGCCGATCCTCATTCTCGATGAGGCTACCTCGGCGCTCGACACGGAAACCGAACGCGCCATCCAGCAATCGCTGACCGAGCTTGCCAAAGGCCGCACCACGCTCGTCATCGCCCACCGGCTGGCGACGATCCGCGACGCCTCGCGCATCGTGGTGGTGGACCAGACCGGCATTGCCGAAACCGGCGCCCATGCCGAGCTGCTGGCCGCCAAGGGCCACTACAGCCGCCTGCACGAGGCGCAGTTCAGCGGGCACCTTGCGGGCCTGAGCTGATAAGCGGCGCGTTGGCGCCGCAATCTATCCGCCGTTCTCGGCTGCCTGTTCCTCCACGATGCCGGGGTTGGGCTCCGGCTTGCCGGGATGGCTGGTGACGAGATAACCCATGGCGACCGCGGCGGCGACGATGAACAGCAGCACGATGCCGCTGATCGTCATCAGCCAGTCGCGCGGCTTTCTGTGCGCCATGATATATTTCGGCCATCGGCTCGGATGGTTCACCAGACTGAATTTGTGGCCCTGTCGCATGAACTTTCCCGCAATAGGTTGCTTCCTAAAAGATCAACGCAGGCGGGTGAGCGGCCGTTCCGAAATCGACGGGGCGGGGCGATGACAAGGCCGTGAGGCGCTCGAGATGACAGCGCCTCCGCATTCGCCGCCGCCCTTTTTCCCCGACCTCCATCATCCCGGCCTTAGACGTAATCCAACCGGCGCACGGCGGGAGGGAGAGGAGGGCCAGCCATAAGCGCGTGATCGTCTGCCGGTTCGTGCCCGAACCGGACGCGCGTCTGCGTCATCGTACCCTGATATCCGGCCGTAAAACTCCCCTTGCCAGTCGCTGCTGCTTATGCGAATGATTTGCAATTGCACCAATTCAATCTCCCATTTGAAAGCGCAGAAAATGGATAAGCCAGTCTTTGGATGGCGACGGAACGGCGACGATCTCTCGTTGTCCGACGTTCACAGCTCGATCCGCGTCAAACCGAATGCCGGCACGTTTCGCCGGGCGATGGCCTTTTTCGGCCCCGGCTATCTCGTTGCGGTCGGTTACATGGATCCCGGAAACTGGGCGACGTCGCTCGCCGGCGGTTCCAGATTCGGCTACACGCTGCTCACCGTCGCGCTGGTTTCCAACATCATGGCGATCGTGCTGCAATCGCTCTGCGCCCGTCTTGCGATTGCCTCCGGCCGCGATCTCGCCCAGGCTTGTCGCGACGCCTATCCGAAACCGGTGGCGATGGTGCTGTGGCTGCTGGCCGAAATCGCCATCATCGCCACCGATATCGCCGAGGTGATCGGCACGGCCATCGGCCTCAACCTCATTTTCGGTATTCCGCTGGAACTCGGCGTTCTCATCACCGCGCTTGATGTATTCCTGATCCTGTATCTGCAGAAGCTCGGTTTTCGCTGGGTGGAGGCGCTGGTCATCACGCTGCTTGGCGTCATCGCCGTGTGTTTCGCCATTCAGGTGGCGCTCGCCGACCCTGACTGGGGGCAGGTGATCCTCGGTTTTGCGCCGACGACGGAGATCGTCACCAATCCGGACATGCTCTATCTGGCGCTCGGCATTCTCGGCGCCACCGTCATGCCGCATAATCTCTATCTGCATTCGGGCATCGTGCAGACCCGCGAAATCGGCGAGACGCTTGCCGAAAAGCGCGAGGCGCTGAAATTCGCCACGCTCGATTCCACCATCGCGCTGATGTTCGCGCTTCTCATCAACGCCTCGATCCTCATTCTGGCGGCGGCGACCTTCAACAAGGCGGGGCAGACGACCGTTGCCGAACTCGGCGAAGCCCATAATCTGCTGGCACCGCTGCTCGGCCTTGCCATTGCGCCGACACTATTCGGCGTGGCGCTTTTGTGCTGCGGCATCAACTCCACCGTCACGGCAACGCTTGCCGGCCAGATCGTGATGGAAGGTTTCCTCAAGATGCGGCTCGCCCCCTGGCTACGCCGCCTCATCACCCGCGCCATCGCCATCGTTCCCGCCGCCGCCGTCACCATCTTCTATGGCGATAGCGGCACGGCGGAACTGCTGATCCTGACGCAGGTGGTGCTCAGCCTGCAACTCTCCTTCGCGGTCTTCCCACTCGTGATGTTCACCGCCGATAAGGCCAAGATGGGCGAGCTGCGCTCGCCGCTCTGGCTCTCGGCCTTTGCGTGGCTGATCGCGGTGGTGATTGCGGGGCTGAATGTGAAGCTGCTGGTGGATTTTATGGGGTGAGATGGGTCAGGCCGCGCCTTTACGAAGGGCGGCGGCCGTTCCCTCCGGATCGACGGCGATAACCTTTAGATAAGCGCGGGCCGGTTGATCCGGCTCGCTGCGACCCTGTTCCCAATCGCGCAGGGTGCCGAGCGGAATATGATAACGCACGGAAAACTCTTCCTGCGTCAGCTTCAGAGCCCGGCGGATGATCTTGATGCGCGGCATTCTGGGAGCTGCGGCGAGCTGTTCGGCGGAAAGCGGTAGATTATCAGGGTCGGCCAGCGCATTGGCCTGCGCTTCCTCGTCGGTCATGGCGTTCATATAAGAATAATCAGTTTTGAACATCGTTATGCAAAAAAGCTCATTTGCGCCTCTCCTTCAGGAGCAAGTAATGGCGGCTTTTTATAAATTGATTTTATCAATTTATTGACAGCTCTGGCATCAAATAGATCTCCTCGCCTTCGAATACTTTTCAATCTATTCAAAACGAATGCAGCCTGCCGAGTGGACATATTATATTTTTTGCTAATTTCAGTCTCTGGTGTGGAGCCATCAATTTGTGAAAGCGGTATCAGTAGAAGTATCGCAAATGTGTCCGCTTGCCACTCCGCGCTGTGAAAATTTTCTGTGTCACGAATCTGCTTTTTATAGCCGTCAAATGTGAAATGTTTTGTTTCGAAGCCCTTGTTGTGATGCAGAAGTACATGACCGAATTCGTGGGCGAGTATTTTTCTTGCATAAAAAAGTCCACCAACAGCATCGTTGTAGACGCTTTCAGCGACAACAATACATTTAGAGTCTTCAGTAACAAACGCTTTGCTGCCACTCATAGCGTCGTCATTTTCTATAAAAAGATAGAAGTCTGGAATTATCCGCAGCACATCAATTTCGAGGAATTTGATTATATCTAAATGCTGATCGTCGCTAATATCACAGATGGAGCGCGTAGCTTTTGCAAGCGCGTTAACGGTTGTTGCTGATAAGCCAGTCGAAATAAAAATATCGCGTGCCATTAAAGCCTCTGGAATGGGAGAACATTCTCTGTGCTAGGTGTGCCGTTTAAGATATCCTCTTCAATAGCTAGTCTCACTTCGGCAGATGAAAGCCCCAAAATCCCCGTAACTCTACAAATATACTCTTCAGATGGTCTACGTTTTCCGGATTCGACGTCTGAAACATATTTCACTGAAACATATTTGACTGAAACTACAAGTTTTCTGACCATCTCAGGCCTTGTCATGTGCATCCGAGCTCGGCCATGTTTGCATAGCTCTCCAAACTGGGTAAGTTCAAAGTTGCTTGACGTCATCATGGCCGATCTCCGGTTCCGATTTTAGCGCGTTAACTTTCTCAGCTGCAACCGCTCGTCGCACCACAAGTATCGCACTTCTCGCAAGTGCCGTTTCGCACCATCGTGAAGTTCTGGCATTCCGAGCACATGTTGCCGGTATACCCTTGAGCAATCGAGCGCATGCGGCGTTCGTTTTCCACCTTCTTGGCTTCCGTCTTGGCTGAAGCTGCGTCTGCGGCGGCCTTGTCGGAGAAGAGGGCGGTTGCCGTCTGCTGGGCTTCCTGGACGACGTCGTCGATCACTTCCTCGGCGATTTCTTCGGCCAGTTCCCTGGCGCGCTCTTCATAGTCCCGCTTGAAGGAGACGATTTCTGAGGTTGCGATGGAGACGGTCGGTTCCAGCTTGCGGGCGGCGGAGCCGGCGAAGGAGGTGACGTTGGCCGAGGCGCGGGCAGGGGCTGCCGTTGCCGAACCCTTCGGCTCGGAAGACGACCGTTCGCCACCATTGCTGGAAACCAGCGTCGGCTTGTAACCGCGGGTCCAGCCGGTGGAAACGAGGTTGGTCTTGCCTTCCTGGATACCCTTGCCGAGCGCCGTGTTGGAGAAGTCCGACGTATCGACATGGGCGAGATCATGGCGGCCGAGATAGGAGACGGCGAGTTCGCGGAACACGTAGTCGAGGATCGACGTGGCGTTCTTGATCGCGTCGTTGCCCTGCACCATGCCGGCCGGTTCGAACTTGGTGAAGGTGAAGGCCTCCACATATTCTTCCAGCGGCACGCCATATTGCAGGCCGAGCGAAATGGCGATGGCGAAGTTGTTCATCATCGCACGGAAGGCCGCACCTTCCTTGTGCATGTCGATGAAGATTTCGCCGATGCGGCCGTCACCGAATTCACCGGTGCGCAGATAGACCTTGTGACCGCCAACGGTCGCCTTCTGGGTGTAACCCTGACGGCGGTTCGGCAGCTTTTCACGCTCACGCGAGACACGCTCGATGACGCGTTCGACGATCTTTTCGGTGATCGTCACGGCCTGCTGTGCAGCCGGCTGCTGGATCAGTTCTTCGATCAGGTCTTCTTCGTCCTCATCTTCCACCAGCGACGCATTGAGCGGCTGGGAAAGCTTGGAACCATCGCGGTAAAGGGCGTTTGCCTTCAGCGCCAGCTTCCAGGAGAGCATGTAGGCTGCACCGCAATCCTCAACCGTCGCATCGTTCGGCATGTTGATCGTCTTGGAGATCGCACCGGAGATGAAGGGCTGTGCCGCCGCCATCATGCGGATATGCGATTCGACCGAGAGGTATCTCTTGCCGATCTTGCCGCAGGGGTTGGCGCAATCGAAGACAGGCAGATGCTCGGCCTTCAGGAACGGTGCGCCTTCCAGCGTCATCGCGCCGCAGACGTGAACGTTTGCCGCTTCGATGTCCTTCTTGCCGAAGCCGAGGTGCTCGAGCAGGTTGAAGCTCATGTCGGAGAGCTGCTCGTCGGAAACCTTCAGCGTTTCCTTGAGGAAGTCGGCGCCGAGCGTCCACTGGTTGAAGACGAACTTGATGTCGAAGGCGCTCTTCAGCGCGCCATTGACGGCCTCGATCTTCTCATCGGTGAAGCCCTTGGCCGTCAGCGTCGAGGGGTTGATGCCGGGGGCCTGGTTGAGATTGCCGTGGCCGACGGCATAGGCCTCGATCTCGGCGATCTGGCTTTCGGAATAGCCAAGCGACCGCAGCGCATCGGGAACGGCGCGGTTGATGATCTTGAAGTAACCGCCGCCGGCGAGCTTCTTGAACTTCACCAGCGCGAAGTCGGGCTCGATACCGGTCGTGTCGCAGTCCATGACCAGGCCGATCGTTCCTGTCGGCGCGATAACGGTCGTCTGGGCGTTGCGGTAGCCGTGCTTTTCACCAAGTTCCAGCGCCTTGTCCCAGGCGGCTGTCGCGTGGGCGATCAGGTCCTGGTCCGGGCAGTCGCCATGGACGAGTGCGACTGGGTTGACTGACAGGCCCTCATAACCTTCCGACTGGCCTAGGGCGGCGCGGCGGTGGTTGCGGATGACGCGCAGCATGTTGTCGCGGTTCGGCGCAAAGCCCGGGAACGGGCCAAGCTCGCCGGCCATTTCGGCCGAGGTGGCGTAGGACACACCGGTCATGATGGCGGTGAGCGCACCGGCAATCGCGCGGCCTTCGGCGCTGTCATAGGGAATGCCCGAGGACATCAGGAGGCCGCCGATATTGGCGTAACCGAGGCCCAGCGTGCGGTACTCATAGGAGAGTTCTGCGATCTGGCGCGACGGGAACTGCGCCATCATGACGGACACTTCGAGCACGACGGTCCATAGGCGAACGGCATGTTCGTAATCGGCGATATCGATGCGCTTCGTCGCCTGATCCTTGAACTGCAGAAGGTTCAGCGAGGCGAGGTTGCAGGCCGTGTCGTCGAGGAACATATATTCCGAGCACGGGTTAGAGGCGCGGATCGGGCCGGCGGCTGGCGAAGTGTGCCAGTCGTTCATGGTGGTGTTGAAGTGCAGACCCGGATCGGCAGACGCCCAGGCGGCGTGGGAAATCTTTTCCCAGAGGTCGCGGGCCTTCAGCGTCTTCATGACCTTGCCGTCCTTGCGGGCGGTGAGGTTCCAGTCACCGTCATTTTCGACAGCGCGCAGGAAGTCGTCCTTCAGCGAGACGGAGTTGTTGGAGTTCTGGCCGGATACCGTGAGGTAGGCTTCCGAATCCCAATCCGTATCGTAGGTCTTGAACTGGATGTCCTTGTAACCCTGTTCGGCGAACTGGATGACGCGCTTGACGTAGTTTTCCGGCACCATGTCCTTCTTGGCAGCACGGATTTCGCGCTTCAGGGCCGGGTTCTTGGCCGGGTCGAAGCAATCGCCATTGTCAGCCTCGCAATTGACGCAGGCCTTCATGATTGCCTTCAGGTGCTTGGCGACGATCTTGGAGCCGGTGACGAGCGCGGCAACCTTCTGCTCCTCGTTCACCTTCCAGTCGATATAGGCTTCGATATCGGGGTGATCGGCATCGACAACGACCATCTTCGCCGCACGACGGGTCGTGCCACCGGACTTGATGGCGCCGGCTGCGCGGTCGCCGATCTTGAGGAAGCTCATCAGGCCGGAGGAGCGGCCACCGCCGGAAAGCTTTTCGCCTTCGCCGCGCAGATAGGAGAAGTTGGAGCCGGTGCCGGAACCGTATTTGAACAGGCGCGCTTCACGCACCCACAGGTCCATGATGCCGCCTTCATTGACGAGGTCGTCCTCAACGGACTGGATGAAGCAGGCATGCGGCTGCGGATGTTCGTAAGCGGACTTGGACTTGGTCAGCTTAGCCGTGAAGGGATCGACATAGAAGTGGCCCTGGCCGGGGCCATCGATGCCATAGGCCCAGTGCAGGCCGGTGTTGAACCATTGCGGGGAATTCGGCGCAACGCGCTGGGTGGCGAGCATATAGGCAAGCTCATCGCGGAAGGCCAGCGCATCTTCTTCGGACGAGAAATATTTGCCCTTCCAGCCCCAATAGGCCCAGGTGCCGGCCAGACGGTCGAAAACCTGACGCGCATCGGTTTCGGAACCGAAACGTTCGGCTTCCGGCACATCCTTCAGCGCCTTTTCATCGGGCACGGAGCGCCACAGGAAGGAAGGAACGTCGTTTTCCTCAACCTTCTTCAGGAACTTCGGCACGCCGGCCTTGCGGAAATATTTCTGCGCCAGAACGTCGGTGGCAACCTGGCTGAACTGCGCGGGAACGTCGATATCCGCCAGACGGAACACGATCGATCCATCCGGGTTCTTGATTTCACTGACGGCCTTGCGGAAGTCGATCTCCGCATAAGGCGATTGGCCGGGCTTCGTGAAGCGGCGTTCAATGCGCATGGTTTCTGTCCTCGTCCATTGGGCGCCCGGTGCAGGGCGCAAAAATCCGGTCCAGCCGTGCGATGCCTTCGCGCAGCCGGGTGTTGCCGATCTGAAAGGGATGTTCATCCTTGGATGTCATCCCTGTATCTCGTGGCTTATTCGGCTGCAAGCATGTCATGGAATACTAAATATAGTATCAACAGCTTCCTGCCGCCAGTCCCCGCGTCATGTTTTTGGCGGTTCCGAAAAGGCGCGCAAAAGCCCGCGGCGAACCGCCCCCTCATGGCCGGGACGCCGCTTTGGACATGCGCGCTGGAGATGGAGAGGAACCGGCCTCGTTACTTTCCGGTCCGTTGCCGCCGCAACATAATTGTCACTTTCCTCTCGCGGCACAGATTCGTCAAGCCATAGATTGAAACCCATTTTTAACCACAAGATATTGTGTGGAGGCCTGTGGAAAACGGGGATAGGAAAAGCTCTTAGAAAAATCAGTGACTTGGCGGGAAAGTTTGAAGCTTGCGCGAGGCTGGTTTCCGCAAGGGAAAGGCAAAACCCCGCATTTCCGGGGTGAGGCATAAAGGCGACACTGCGGTTTTTCCGTGTTTTTTAGCTGTCGCCATAAAGGCGTTTCCCGACAAAAAAACCGCCCCGATGGGGCGGTTTCAAAGCGTCATTTTCCCCTGCGGGGCTGGTCAGCCGCGCGATCCCTTGGCGATCGGCTCCTGATAGGTGAAGCCCATGTCCCAGGGGAAATAAATCCAGGTGTCCTGGCTGACTTCGGTAACGAAGGTATCGATGGTCGGCACGCCCTTCGGCTTGGCGTAAACACAGGCGAAATGCGCCTTGGGCAGCATTTCGCGCACTTCGAGCGCCGTCTTGCCGGTATCGGTCAGGTCGTCCAGCACCAGCACGCCTTCGCCGCCATCCGCCGAAAGTTCCGGGGCGACACCCTTCAGCAGAACCGTTTCGCCCTGATTGACGTAATCATGGCGGGTGGCGATGCAGACCGTGTCGATCAGGCGGATATTCAGTTCGCGGGAAATGATCGCCGCCGGCACGAGGCCGCCGCGGGTGATACAGACGATCGCGCGGAACTCGCGCTCAAGGCCGGCAAGACGCCAGGCAAGCGCACGGGCATCGCGGTGAAACTGGTCCCAGGAGACGGGAAAGGCTTTATCGGGAAGGGACATGTCGTCTACCATCTGGTCAAAATTGTCGATGGCTTTGGCTAATAGCCGCAAGACCGGCAAAAAGGCAAGCTTTCCGCACGGTCTTGTAGCTCAATCCACTTCCACCGGTTTTAACGCGACAGTAGCGTCAGCGCCGTCATGGAATCGAGCAGGGTGCGGGTGACACCGCCAAACAGCAGTTCCCACCAGCGGGAATGGCCGTAAGCGCCCATGACAAGAAGGTCGATGCTGTTATCGGACAGCCGGTTTTCGATGGCCGCCTGCGGCGAGACACCGGCGATCTTTTCCTGCGAGGTCACGGTGACGTTGACGCCGTGGCGGGCGAGCGTGGCGGCCAGTTCCGCACCGGCGAGGCCGGAAGACTGCGTTTCGCTCTCCGCCTGATCGACGGAGAATATCTCGACGCTATCGGCTGCCTTGAGGAAGGGCAGGGCGTCGAAGGTGGCGCGGGTCGCCTCGCGCGAGCCGTTCCAGGCGATCAGGACGCGCTTGATCGGTTTCGCAACGGTCAGCACATGCGGCACGAGGAGAACGGGGCGACCGCTTTCATAGAGGAAACCGTCAATATCCGAGCGGCTGTCGGAAAGTGCGGAGGAGCTGCTCTGGCGGGCGACGACGAGATCGGCGCAACGGGCGCTGTCGATTGCCGATGCGGAGGCGTAACCCACCGATGTGACGAAGCTGCGCCATTCATGCGAGATGCCGTTGGCGGCCAGCGTACGCTCGAAGATGGTTCCGACGTCGGTGGTTTCCTTATGCGCCACATCCTGCAGCGCCTGCACGGTGGCGGGGTCGGGAATTTCCATCGGCGCGACGAGGGGAACGGCGGCCAGCGTTTCCATATGCAGGCCGATCACATGCGAGGAAAACTGATCGGCAAGGCTTACCACGAATTCGCCGAGCTTCTGCGTGTTCGAAACATTGTCGACCACTGCCAATATCGTCTTGTAACCCATTTCTCTCTCCTCGGTGACATGTCGTTTTCAGGTAGTTCTGGTCTTTCTTCGAGTCGCCAGAACGATCCAAGTCTCTGTTTTATGCATTGTCCGGACGGAGAAGCTGTTCCGCTTTTCCTGGAATGCTCAGGGGGAGAGTGGCCGCCTTTACAGGCCGCCACCTTGATTTTGGTCAAAGCTTCCCGTCTCAAGCCTTTTCTGTCTCAAGCTTTTTCTGCCCTAGGCGGTTGCATCGCCCTTGCTGGCTGCCAGTCTTTTTTCATGGCCGATAGTCTCGATCATGGCGGCAACCGCGTCTGCTGCCGCCTTCAGGACGTCGGCGTCGCGGGCGCGCACCACGATCTCCGTCGAAAAGCGCTGCCCGTCATATTTGGGATAGGAGCCGATGCTGGTTTCGGGATGGGCTTTCTGGATGGCCGTCAGCGGCGTGCCGATATCGCCTTCGCCATAGGGCGACCGCACGGCCTGCGACATGACCTTCGCGCCGGTGCGCAGCGTCGGCATGACATTGTCCAGCATGGCCTGAAACACCTGCGGGACACCGGCCATGACGTAAACATTGCCGATGACGAAGCCGGGGGCGACGGAAACGGGATTGGCGATGTGGGCGGCTCCTCTCGGCATACGCGCCATACGCTTGCGCGCGTCGGTGAATTCCATCTCGCGGACGCGATACATGTCACCCAGCAGGCGCAGCGCCTCGGCATCGTGCTCGCAGGGCAGGCCGAACGCCGCAGAGACCGCATCCGCGGTGATGTCGTCATGGGTCGGGCCGATGCCGCCTGACGTGAAGACATAATCATAGCGGCCGCGCAGCGCGTTCAGCGCCTCCACGATCGCTTCCTCCTCGTCGGCGACGATGCGCACTTCCTTCAGGTCGATGCCGGACATGGTGAGGACATCCGCGAGGTGGCCGATATTCTTGTCCTTGGTGCGGCCCGAAAGCAGTTCGTCGCCAATGGCAAGCATGGCGGCGGTCACGACGGATTGGGCGGAGGAGGGATTGGACATGGTTGCACTCGTCATCTGTTTCACCCGACGTTAACGCCGCGCCAGCGCGAATGCAAAGCGGTTTTGAAGAAACGCAAAAGGGGGATTGGTTGACGATGGCTCCGGGCGTTCACTCATCGTGAACAGTGCGTATGCCAATCCCCGGCTGGCGGCAGACCGATCCGTCCGCTACCTTTTTGTCATACGTTTTTTACGGGTCAAAGCCGATTATCATTGAGTTTTTAAAGAAGCTTGTCGCCGGTTCGCCGGAAACAGTTCCAGCAAAGGAAACGAAGAGAATGACGAAGGTTCTGGTACTTTATTACTCCTCTTACGGCCATATCGAGAAAATGGCCTATGCCGTTGCCGAGGGCGTGAAGTCCACCGGCGCAGAAGCCGTGGTGAAGCGCGTTCCCGAACTCGTTCCGGAAGAAGTTGCAAAGTCTTCCCATTTCAAGCTGGATCAGCCGGCTCCGGTGGCGACGGTGGACGAGCTGGCGGATTACGACGCCATCATCGTCGGCGCCGGCACGCGTTTCGGCACGGTCGCCTCGCAGATGCGCAATTTCTGGGACCAGACCGGCGGTCTGTGGTTCAGCGGCAAGCTGGTCGGCAAGGTCGGTTCAGCCTTCACCTCTTCCGCCACCCAGCATGGCGGTCAGGAATCTACCATCCTCGGTTTCATCCCCACCTTCCTGCACCATGGCATGGCGGTCGTCGGTCTGCCCTATGCTTTCCAGGGCCAGATGGGCGTCGATGAAATCAAGGGCGGCTCGCCCTATGGCGCCTCCACCATCACCGATGGCGACGGCTCGCGCCAGCCTTCCGAAATCGAACTGGAAGCCGCCCGTTTCCAGGGCGCGCATGTGGCGAAACTCGCCGCCAAGCTTTCAGCCTGATTGGATGATCTGTTGAAAAAAATGCGGCTCACAAGGCCGCATTTTTTAATACCGGAACGTCACGTCGCCGGTCGTGTCGAAGAAGAATTTTTGCCGTGGCTCAGATCGGTAGGTTGACCATGAAAAGGCAGCTTGCGACCACGAAGCCGAGCATCGAGATTTCGAGAAAACCGTTCAATCCGTCACGCATTCCGATCCTCCTCCTGTTGGGTGAAAAGAGAACGATCAGAGTTTATCGCGGTTCCATAACGAAAGAATGAAATTCAGGAAATTCCAATGTCCACTCGCCCCGTCTTCCGGCGGAGAGGATTTTGGCGCTTCACCCGGTGACGACGAAGGCCACCACGAGGTGGCCGAGAAGGCCGATCGCCAGGCAGGAGAGGAGAAAAATGAACAGGGCTTTTTTCATGTTTCCGGAAGTTTCCATCTGTTGCGATCCATCCCACGTCTTATCCTGAAAAGCTGACGCCGCAGGCGGCATTTTTTAGTCGACGGCCAGCTGGTGTTCCGCCGTCAGGCCTTGATATCGAGGCCGGCTTCGATTGCGGCTGCGATGAACGCCTTGCGCGCATCCTCGGGCTTTTTCCGGCCGGCATCGACGGCGGCGCAGATCAGCAGCGCCCTGTCCAGCGCATCGCCGTCTTCGATCGGCCAATCCTCGATCAGCGCCCAGGAGGCCGCCTGCGTGGTGTCGATGCTCGTATAGTCGCCCGGCGTTTCGAACGCGATCAGGACGGGTTTTTGCCAGCGCGTATTCATCGCCTATCCATTATGGTTGTTGCGCCCGGCTCTAAACCAAGCGGTCAGGATGCGCAATCCCGTTCCCGGCCCGTTTCGCGCCGTTGCGGTGCGGTCAGTCGTCGCGCCCGAACAACCATTCGAGGATGATGCGGCGGTCGATGAGTTCCAGCGAGCGGTCCGGCGCGATGCGGTAGGTTTCCACCGCCCGCGTGCTGCCGTCGATGCGGAATTCGTGGGTGAAGGTACTGCCGATCGGCGATTTCGTCAGTTTGGTGCGCGGCTGGCCCCTGTAGATGATGCTGCCGGGAATGGGTTCGACATAGGGCGCGGGGCCGACATAGGCGGCCGGTCCGGCCGTGGTGCATCCGGCAAGCGCCAGTGTAAGCGCGATAGCGGCCGATGATACGAGCGTTTTCATCCTGTCCTCCGAAGTGCGTCCGTGAAAACGATGTCGAGGCGCGGCGGTTCCCGGAGGGCAGGGGGCCGGAGACGATTTCCCCGACTATTTGCTCTTCGGATTCTGAATGTCGCGCGCGACCCAGCGAAAGAAAAAGTAGACGAGGAGGCCGAAGATGAAAAGCGGGATGAGGTTCGCAAAACCGGACATATGATTCTCGTTTCTCCCTCCCGGTCCGGGGTCTAGCCGGAGTGAAACCGGCAAGGCAAGGGGAACGAGAACACAGTCGGTAAAATATCCGTGTGCCTGCAAAGGAGAATTCGAGGAGCGTGGGGAGGGGCGGGAGAGATCTGGCGCACTGCCAGTGATGCCAGATCTCTCCGTCTCCCGCCAGTTTCAGGGTACGGGGGACTGGCGCTAATATGACGGACAACTGCCGATAGACATAGGCCGAGAAATTACCTCGAATAAATCGCTGCTTTGGTCGATCCCGGTGAAGGCCGGCCTGCCGCGGGCCTTCAGGGGCTTTTTGCGGCGATATAATTAGCCAGGGAATTACTTTCCCGAGACGGAGCAGCCAAGGCCGCATTCCCGAACTTCCAGTGTAACCCGTTGAAACGGAAGAGGATGCCTGTCCACCGTTATGCTGCCGGCTATACAGGAAGGGGAACTTTTTGCGCGTTTTATCGTTCAAACAGGCAGGACACATGCCAATAGTGGAGGGTTATACATGCTCGGCACCATCCTCGTCATCCTGCTCATTCTTTTCCTGATCGGCGCACTGCCAAGCTGGGGTTACCATAATTATGGTTATGGCCCGTCAGGCGGTCTCGGACTGGTTCTGGTCATCGTCCTGATCCTCGTTCTGCTTGGGCGGATCTGACCGGCTGGTACAGGAAATGCAGCATTGCCCGCAACGGCGCAAACGTGCCGGATGCGGGCTTTGTTTCTTCTGAAATATTAGGCAGATACAAAAAGCTTCGGAATCTTAAGTGCTTAAGCGGCTTGCCTTAGCGGTGTGCCGGTCCGATCCGAAAAAACACCACATTCGGAACGAACCCTCTTGCGCCCATAATGGATTCGTTCTAAATGCCCGCCATCGCTTGATTGATAAGCGTGTGAGGCCTCGTGGCGGAGTGGTGACGCAGAGGACTGCAAATCCTTGTACCCCGGTTCAATTCCGGGCGAGGCCTCCAAAAATTTCCACGAACGCAATGTTTTTTCGATATTTGACCCCGCTTCGCGGTCATTTGCTGTTCCGGAAATCTCCACTGTTTCGCTTTTTCCCACACATCCGGCTTAGCGCGCTTGAAAGCGTGCGCTTGGGCAATTATGAGATTATCCAAAGGCGAGGGGGAGCCCCTGCCGTTTTGAGCTTTTGGAGCCGAGGCTTCCCGACCGGCATCCGTGAAATTGAGGCGATACGATATGATGGATTTCGAAACCGCACGCGCCAATATGGTCGACAGCCAGTTGCGCACGACCGACGTGACGTCGCATTCCGTGCTGAAGGCGTTTTTGAGCGTGCCGCGCGAGGCATTCGTGCCGGCGGGCGTGCGGCAGATTGCCTATGTGGACGAGGACCTGCAGATCTGTCCCGCCCGCGATGGCCGTCCGGCCCGTTATGTCATGAAGACCTCGCCGCTGGCGAAGCTATTGCAGCTTTCGGCCGTGTCGAAGGAGGACGTGGTGCTGGAAGTCGGCGGCGGTGCAGGTTATGCAGCCGCCATCCTTTCGCAGCTTGCCGGTTCGGTGGTTTCGCTTGAAAGCGATGAGGCGCTGGCCGCACAGGCGACCGAGACGCTCGCCTCGCTCGGATATGACAATGTCGCCGTCGTAACCGGCGACCTCGAAAAGGGCTATGCGGGTGAAGCGCCCTATGACCTCATTTTCATCAACGGCTCGGTTGAGGAAGTGCCGGCGGCACTGACCGACCAGCTGCGTGACGGCGGCCGTCTGGTTGTCGTCGTCGGATATGGCGGCGCCGCGAAGGCCACCGTCTATCGCCGCGATGGCAACAGCACATCGGCCGCCACTTTCTTCAATGCTTCGGTCAAGCCGCTGCCGGGTTTTGCCAAGGCGGCCGAATTCGTTTTCTGATCGGCAAACGATCATCTTCTTTCTGACGCCGGGGTGGAGTTTCCGCCCCGGCGTTTTTATGTTCGGTTTGCCGGCGGAGCGCTTCCTTTCGGGTGGTTCTCACAAAGCTGTGCATCATCACGAAACTTGTCGAATCAGTGATTTAGTTCCTCGCTATGCTGACCTAAACTAAGGGTGATTCGGGGTGTGCGTATTTCTGCCCCGCATGATCCTGTGACAGGGACGGCGAAATGCTCAGGCGCTTGGCCGGCCATGTTTCAGAGCATCGGTGTGACGATCGATTTCGGTTGTCGAAAACGCGATGTGAAAATTGAACAGGTCAAGGAGCGCTCATCCGGTGTCCGAGGGATGCGGCAAGGGTGCTCGAAGAGTGGAAACCGGGGATTGATATGGCTCAGCCAAGCGTAGCGCGTGAACCGTCCATGGAAGAGATTCTGGCGTCTATCCGCCGGATCATCGAAAGCAACGAGACCGGACCTGCCGGTGCGTTTTCCGGGCAGTTGCCGCCGGTCTATGACGATGAAGACGAGGCTGCGAGAGAAGCAGCCTTCGTGGCGGAGCCCATCAGCCCGCCGGCGCGCGTTCCCCCCGCCGCAAACCAGGCTTTTGGCGCACGGCCTGCGCAGGATTTTTCGCCGATTTCTGAAGGGCCCATGGCTGAACGGCAGGAAAGCGCCGCCGAGAAGACCATGTCGCTTGCAGATGTCGCTGCCCGTGTACGTGCCGCCGCAGACCGTAACGCCGCCATGGGGCCGCAGGCTTTCGCCGCGCAGGCCCAGCGTGGCGCGGCCGAGACCGCGACGTCGGCTGCTGCCCCGACCGTATCGCAGCCTTTGTCCGCGCCGTCTTCCGAACGCGCCGCAACGCAGCGCCCGACGGATGTTCGGCCGCTGATGGCGGCTGCGGCCGCCGCGAGCGTGAGCGAGCAGCCGGCATCCAGCGTGAACGAGCAGCCGGTATCTTTTGCCGCCGAGGATCGCGCTGCCGCTGCCGCCATCGAAAGCGCGTCTTCGGCCGAAAACCGCTTCGATCAGCTTTCGCTGCGCGGCGCCCTCGAAACGCCGCTGACAGCGGAACGTTTCGACATAGCGGTGCTGGAACCTGTCGTTGAGAAACCGGGATTCGATCTGGCCGAGCCACAGGCAAAAGACGAGGCGGGTGTTGAGGGCGGTCTGTCGCTCAATCTTCTTTCCGCCGCTGCCGGTGCGCAGATCGCCCGTTCGTTCAGCGAGCTTGCAGAGGTTTTCGACGGTGTCGAGCGGCGCTCTATCGAGGATATGGCCGCCGAAATGCTGCGCCCGATGCTGCAGGATTGGCTGGAAGACAATCTGCCGACACTCGTGGAGCGTCTGGTGCGCGAGGAAATCGAGCGCGTGGCGCGCGGTTCGCGCCGCTAAGTTCCGCTCCGGCCGCATGTGCGATTGCGGCGGATGCGACGAAACAGGGGCCGCTCCGGCATCGGGGCGGCTTTTTTGTTGAAGATGAAGGTGTTATGGGGTCATAGTCACCCGTGGGTCCGCTCAATGGTTGGCTCGCGGGCGGGTTTCTGTTGACTCTCTCCCGTCCATCCTTATTTAAAAAAATCCACACAAGAACTCTAAAATTCAGGTCAGGAAATGCTCGAAAAGACCTACGATTCCGCATCCGTCGAACCGAAGATCGCCAAAGCCTGGGACGAGGCTAACGCTTTTCGTGCCGGCGCCAACGCCAAGCCGGGCGCGGAAACCTTCACCATCGTCATCCCGCCGCCGAATGTGACCGGCTCCCTGCATATGGGCCACGCGCTCAACAACACGCTGCAGGATATTCTGGTCCGCTTCGAGCGCATGCGCGGCAAGGACGTGCTGTGGCAGCCGGGCATGGACCATGCCGGCATCGCCACGCAGATGGTCGTCGAGCGCAAGCTGATGGAACAGCAGCTTCCGGGCCGCCGCGATATGGGCCGTGAGGCTTTCGTGGAAAAGGTCTGGGAGTGGAAGGCCGAATCCGGCGGTCTCATTTTCAACCAGCTGAAACGCCTTGGTGCCTCCTGTGACTGGTCGCGTGAGCGCTTCACCATGGATGAGGGGCTGTCGCAGGCGGTTCTCGAAGTTTTCGTCACGCTCTACAAGCAGGGCCTGATCTATAAGGACAAGCGCCTCGTCAACTGGGACCCGAAGCTGCAGACGGCGATTTCCGACATGGAAGTCGAACAGATCGAGGTGAAGGGCAACCTTTGGCACTTCCGTTATCCGCTGGAAAAGGGTGTCACCTATCAATATCCGGTCGCTTTCGACGAGGAGGGGAAGCCCACCGAGTTCGAAACGCGCGACTATATCGTCGTCGCCACGACGCGGCCCGAAACCATGCTCGGCGATACCGGCGTTGCGGTGAACCCGAAGGATGAACGGTACAAGGGCATCATCGGCAAGCATGTCATCCTGCCGATCGTCGGCCGCAAAATCCCGATCGTCGCCGATGACTATGCTGACCCGACAGCCGGCACGGGCGCGGTTAAGATCACGCCTGCGCATGACTTCAACGATTTCGAAGTCGGCAAGCGCTGCGGCCTGCGCGCCATCAACATCATGAATATCGACGGCACGATCTCCATCAAGGAAAACGAGGATTTCCTCGAGGGTCTCAGCCATCCCGCGGCGCTGCATGGCGCATGGGATCGTCTGGAAGGGCAGGACCGCTTTACCGCCCGCAAGATCATCGTCGAAATCTTCGAGGAAGCCGGCCTGCTCGACAAGATCGAGCCGCACAAGCACGTGGTGCCGCATGGCGACCGTGGCGGTGTGCCGATTGAGCCGCGCCTGACCGACCAGTGGTGGGTGGACAACAAGACGCTGGCCCAGCCGGCGATTGCCTCCGTTCGCGAAGGCCGCACCAATTTCGTGCCGAAGAACTGGGAAAACACCTACTTCCAGTGGATGGAGAACATCCAGCCCTGGTGTATCTCGCGGCAATTGTGGTGGGGTCACCAGATCCCGGCATGGTATGGCCCGGACGGACAGGTCTTCGTTGAGAAGACCGAAGAAGAGGCGCTTCAGGCGGCCATCCAGCACTACATCGCCCATGAAGGTCCGTGGAAGGCCTGGGTCGAGGAGAAGCTTGAGAACTTCAAGCCGGGTGAAATCCTGACCCGCGACGAAGACGTGCTCGACACCTGGTTCTCGTCGGCGCTCTGGCCGTTCTCGACGCTTGGCTGGCCCGAGCAGACACCGGAACTGGCGCGCTATTATCCGACCAACGTGCTGGTGACCGGTTTCGACATCATCCCGTTCTGGGTGGTGCGGATGATGCAGATGGGTCTGCATTTCATGAAGGACGATGCCGGCAACCCGGTCGAGCCTTTCAGCACGGTCTATATCCACGCGCTGGTTCGCGACAAGAACGGCCAGAAGATGTCGAA
The DNA here is from genome assembly GCF_027871645.1 of Agrobacterium sp. ST15.13.015. Lineage (NCBI taxonomy): Bacteria > Pseudomonadati > Pseudomonadota > Alphaproteobacteria > Hyphomicrobiales > Rhizobiaceae > Agrobacterium > Agrobacterium sp. ST15.13.015. The sequence goes on along the minus strand of NZ_JAQAHF010000010.1, from coordinate 49,278 downwards.
GTCCAAGGGCAACGTCATCGATCCGCTGGAACTGATCGACGAATATGGTGCGGATGCGCTGCGTTTCACGCTTGCCATCATGGCGGCGCAGGGCCGTGACGTGAAGCTCGATCCGGCGCGTATCGCCGGTTATCGCAACTTCGGCACCAAGCTCTGGAATGCGACGCGTTTTGCAGAGATGAACGGCGTGAAGCGCGATCCGCATTTCCTCGCCGAAACCGCGTCTCTGACCATCAATCGCTGGATTCTGACCGAGCTTGCCAATACGGCGCGCGACGTGACGGCGGCGCTTGAGAACTTCCGCTTCAACGATGCCTCCGGCATTCTTTACCGTTTCGTCTGGAACCAGTTCTGCGACTGGTATCTGGAACTGCTGAAGCCTGTCTTCAGCGGCGAAGACGAAAAGGCCAAGAGGGAATCGCAGGCCTGCGCGGCCTATGTTCTGGACGAGATCTACAAGCTCCTGCATCCCTTCATGCCCTTCATGACGGAAGAGCTGTGGGCGCATACGGCGGGCGAGGGTGAGGAGCGGGATAATCTGCTTTGCCTGACCGACTGGCCGGTGCCGGAATTCCGCGACGATGCCGCGGCGGCCGAAATCAACTGGCTGATCGATCTCGTCTCCGGCATTCGCTCCGCGCGCGCCGAGATGAATGTGCCGCCGGGCGCCACCGCTTCGCTGGTCGTTGTCGGCGCCAATACCTCCACCGAAGCGCGGCTCGACCGCCACGCCGCCGCCATCCGGCGCCTGGCGCGGGCGGATGAAATCCGCGCCGCCGATGTCGCACCGAAGGGCTCCGCGCAGATCATCGTCGGTGAGGCCACGGTCTGCCTGCCGCTCGGCAAGCTCATCGATCTGGCCGCCGAGGAAGCCCGTCTCGAAAAGGCGATCGGCAAGGTGGATGCGGAAATGGAACGCATCGACAAGAAGCTGTCGAACGAAAAATTCGTGGCCAATGCCGATCCGGAAGTGGTCGCCGCCGAGCGCGAGCGCAAGGCAGAGCTGGAAGTGCAGCTTGCAAGCCTGAGAACGGCGCTCACGCGGGTCAGCGAAGCGGGTTAATAGCTGCCTCCGGCTCTCTTCTGAAAACAAAACGCCCCGTTCGAAACGGGGCGTTTTTGTTTCTATGTAACAATTCGTATCGATTGATTGCTGCACTGCAACGGCGAATCATGGGCAGCCGAAAGAGCGATTATTTCACGCCATGCCCGGCCAAAAACCTCTGAAACAGCCAAAAAATCCAACAAAAACGGCCTGATAAGCGCGTTTCCTCGGGAAACCCGTGAGTGTGGTTATTTGGCGACAATTCCCGCCTCAAGTGGGAATTTGTTTCATTTTATGTCTGATTGCTTCAATTGGATTAGAAAAATAACCTAAAATGATTATGCAAGGGGATCGACATGAAATTCTTACGTAAAAAATGGAGAAGTGTCGCAGAACTGTGCCAGAGTGCGGCAGATTGTCATTTGCTGCGAAGCGCTTCACTCTTTTGATGATCACATTGCCTTGATTGGGGAGAGAGATGGCAAAAACTGCAATTTTTCGCGGCGCGGTATGTTTCGCAGTCAGCATCGCGGCGGTAACGCCCTCACTGGCCGGCGGCCTTGAGCGCGGCGGTTACAATATCGACCTGCTGTTCGATCCGTCCGATTATGTTCTCGACAGTTCTGCAACCTTCGTCGCGCCGCAGCGCAAGGTGGAAAATGCCCGGGACAATCCGCTGAAGAGCGGCCCGCTGCCTGCGGCCTGGTCAAGGAGCGCAGATGACTCTGAAAACTTCTGGTCGACCCGGATCGGCGCCAAAGCGGCAATCGGTGATTTCGGCGACTGCATGTTCGACTATTCGCAGCCCTGGGGCGCGCATCTTAATCCCGGTATCTGGCAGGGATCGAGCTACAATATCGAAACCAAGGTCAAGTCGCACAATTACGCCACCACCTGCCGGGTGAAGTTCGATCTTGGCAAGGGCGACTTCTCGATTATAGGCGGTGGTTTCTATCAGGAACTCAGCGGTTATAAATACCGTCAGGTTCTCGGGCCGGCCGTTCTGGGCCTCAATCCGGCCTGGTCCAGCTTCAGCGGCGTTGGCAAACTTGAGATGGAAGGTGACGGCTGGGGCTGGCGCGCCGGCATGGCATATGAGATTCCCGAGATCGCCTTCCGTGCAAGCCTCGTTTACAACAGCGCCGTTGATCACGACCTGACCGGTTTCGCCGACGTCAGGGCGATCCCGCAGACGCCGCCGTCCATTTCTCCGACGCTTGCGAAATACGGTGGCAAGCTCGTGCCGATCTATGGCTCTGTTTCCATGCCTGACAGTATCGAACTCAAGGTGCAATCTGGTATCGCGCCGGACTGGCTTGCTTTCGGTTCCGTGAAGTGGACGGACTGGAGCCAGATTCAGGTCATTCCTTTCTGCGCGGTCGGCACGTCGCCGTGCGTTCCGAGCGGAGCTGACACGCTCAACACGCTTGACCTGTTTTATCGCGACGGCTGGACGATTTCGGGTGGCGTCGGTCACAAGTTCAACGAACAGTGGAGCGGTGCTGTGAGCCTGACCTGGGATCGCGGTACGTCGACTGTCATCGGCACCCAGACCGACACCTGGACACTGGGCACGCAGATCGTCTACTCCCCGAACAAGAACATCGAGTTCAAGATTGCCGGCGCTCTCGGCCTCCTGACCTCCGGTAGCTCGTCCATCAATGGCGGACCGTGCGGTGCAGGCTTCACCTGCGGCAACGAGGCGGGCTACGACTTCGGCAACGACCTCGTCGCAGCCATCTCGACCGGTGTGAAGGTCAAGTTCTGACGTCATCCTTCCGTAGATGCTAAAATAAAGGTCCGGTTTACCAACCGGGCCTTTTTTCATGCGCGACTATGATTCCTGCTCGATAAAATTTTCTAGCCCGAAAGTTTTGTGACGATTTGGCAACACTTTTCTGCAAGCGTGTGGGCGCGTTGGAATGTGAGCATATCTGTCCATTTCCCGCCACAAACAAGGTGCTTGGCTTATGTTTAGAGGCGCGGGAATGAAAGAACATGCAGGCGTTTGATGTGGGCCTGCGGAGTTGCAGAAAGTGAAAACGGGTTTGGATTCAGCGTTTAAGCAAGTAATACGGGAATTTCGCCCGGCTTTCTTGTCTGGCGCTGACCGGCGGATGACGGAATGCCGTTATGTTGCCGGAAATTATGCCTATATCTGTCTCACTGGAAAATTAGGGCAATTGCCGCAAGAGACCACCGGTGGTGCGCTGGAAAGTGCTGCCGGAAAGACGCAGTGTGTTCGAAAAATCGCGACCCGGCGGGGTTCGGCTTTGCAGTATTCCGCAAGTATTGGCTATATGCCGGGAAGAGTTGAGAGAAGTTCGCTGAAATGCTGAAATGTGAAGCCAACGTTTTAAAGCCGCTCCTCATGGGCATGTTGCTTGCGTCGCTCGCAATGCCTGCTGCGGCTTTTGACATCAATGCGGGCGTGACCAAGGAATCCGGCCCCTTCGACCTGTTCAAGTTCGGCTTCAAGGCCTACAAGAACGGCAACAAGGGTGAAGCCGTCGAGGCCTATCGCTACGCGGCTGAAAAGGGCCATACCGGCTCGCGCTGGGCGCTTGCCAATATGTATGCCTATGGCGATGGCGTCGCCAAAAACGACTTCGAAGCTTTCAAGATCTACAGCGAAATCGCCAATCAGGGCGTGGAGCCGGGTTCGGAAGATACCGGCTTTTTCGTCAATGCGCTGCTTTCCCTTGCGGATTATTACCGTCACGGCATTCCCGGCAGCCCGGTGAAGATGGACCTGTCGCAGGCCCGCCAGCTTTATTTCCAGGTTGCTTCCACCTTTGGCGTCGCTGAGGCGCAGTTCCGTCTGGCTGAGATGATTCTCGCCGGCGAGGGCGGCCGCGCCGATGTGCAGCAGGCCAAGAAGTGGCTCAACCAGGCCCGCAAGCACGGCCATGCCGGCGCCATGTCGATTTTCGGCAACCTGATCTTCCAGGAAGGCCAGACGACGCAGGGGCTGGCCTTCATGACGGCGGCGCTCGACAAGTGCACGGCAGCGGACTGCACCTGGATACAGAACCTGCAGGAGCAGGCTTTTTCGCTCGCCGGTGAGAACGATCGCCGCGCCGCCATCGCCATGGCGCAGAACATGCAGTTCAACGATCCGGATTGAGGGTGCTGATCGGGGTGGTTTTATCCACCCGCCAGGAGTGGCTCAGCCGACCGGACTGAAATCGAAATAACCGCAGACCGGCACATGGTCGGACGGTTTTTCCCAGGCTCGCACATGTTTTTCGATGCTGACGGATTGCAGCCTGTCGGCCGCTTCCGCCGACAGCATCAGATGATCGATGCGGATGCCATTGTTTTTCGGCCATGCCCCGGCCTGATAATCCCAGAAGGAATAAAGTCCTGCTTCATCCGTCGTCGCACGCGCGGCATCGGTGAAACCCAGATTCTCCAGCTTGCGGAAGGCCGCACGTGTTTTCGGCAGGAACAATGCGTCGCCTTCCCACACGCGTGGGTCGTGGCAATCGAAGGGCTCGGGAATGACGTTGTAGTCGCCCGCGAGGATCAGCGGCTCCTCGAGCGCAAGGCGATCTTCGGCAAAATGCCGCAGCCGTTCCATCCAGGCAAGCTTATAGGGATATTTCACCGGATCGTCCGGCGGATTGCCGTTCGGTAGGTAAAGCGAGCAGACGCGGATGGCACCGCCATCGACGGAAAACACGCCTTCGATGAAACGCGCCTGTTCATCGGCATCGTCACCCGGCAGGCCGCGATTGACCTCGTCGGGCTTGACCTTCGACAGCAGGGCGACGCCGTTGAAGCCCTTCTGGCCATGGGTCTCTACGTGATAGCCGAGCGCCTCCAGCTCCAGCCGGGGAAAACCCTCGTCGACCGATTTGATTTCCTGAAGGCAGACGATGTCGGGCGAGGAATCCTTCAGCCACTGGCACAGGTTTTCGATACGCGCCTTGACGCCATTGATGTTCCAGGTGGCAATCTTCATCGGAGTTTCCCTTTTGCGGAGGTACTTTTACCCGATGGAAAAGCGAATGCCACCGTTTTTGAAAAACGGTGGCGAGGATGTGGTGGATAGAATCGTCAGATCGAGAAGCTGGTGCCACAGCCGCAGCTTGCCACAGCGTTCGGGTTCTTGATCTGGAAGGACTGGCCGAGCAGATTGTCGACGAAGTCGATTTCTGAGCCCGCCATATAGACAACTGACAGGCTGTCGATCAGCACCTTGGCGTCGCCGCGGGCAATCACGATGTCGTCATCGGCTTTGTCTTCGGCCAGATCGAACTTGTAGGAGAAGCCCGAGCAGCCGCCGCCTTCCACCGAGACGCGCAGCGCCTGTTTGCCGGTTTCGGCCGCGACGATCTGGGCGATTCGCTTCGCCGCAGCTTCAGAAAGGGTAATGTCGCTGTTTTCCATGTCGTTTCTCCTGCCGGGGTCAAGAACCGGAGAGCAATAATCTCGTTGTCACCATTATAAACCGGTCAAATTAACGGTCTATAGCCTGTGTGAAGGCGGTCTGCGCGGCGATGATGCTTTGCGCCGACCTCTGCGATAGGTATGAAGGGTGAATGAAAAGGTCAATGGCCGAGACCAAAAGGAAGTCCCGGCTGGAGAAGACAACAGGTGGATGCATGATCATAGACCAGCGCGCATTGGGTTTCGGAAGCGGCGAGAGGGCGGTTTTCGCCTCGGATCCATGGACCACGCGCGGGCGTCTTTTTCCCGAAACCGGAAGCCTGACGCGCTCGGAGTTCCAGCGCGACCGCGACCGCATCGTCCACACGACAGCCTTTCGCCGCCTGAAGCACAAGACGCAGGTGTTCATCAGCCCTGATGGCGACCATTATCGCACGCGGCTTACCCACACCATCGAGGTGGCGCAGATTGCCCGGGCGCTCGCCCGCGCGCTGAAGCTGGACGAGGATCTCGCCGAAGGCGTCGCGCTGGTGCATGATTTCGGCCACACGCCTTTCGGGCATACCGGCGAGGATGCGCTGGATGCGGTGCTGCTGCCCTATGGCGGCTTTGATCATAACGCCCAGTCGCTGCGCATCGTCACCAAGCTGGAGCGCCGTTATGCCGAATATGACGGCATCAACCTGACCTGGGAGACGCTCGAAGGGCTGGTCAAGCACAATGGACCGCTGGTGAATGCGAAGGGCGAGGGGATCAAGGGACCGGTTCCGCTGCCCATCCTCGAATATTGCGAGCTGCAGGATCTGGAAATCGGCAGCTATGCCAGTCTCGAGGCGCAGGTGGCGGCGATTGCCGATGACATCGCCTATAATACCCACGACATCGATGACGGGTTGCGCGCCGGTTATCTCACCTTCGAGATGCTGGAGGAGGTGCCGTTCCTCGGCGGCCTGATGGCCGAGGTGCGGGCGAAATATCCGGTCCTCGACAAGGAGCGTTTCGCCAATGAGATCATGCGTCGGCAGATCACCCATATGGTGGAAGACGTGATTGGCGTTGCGCAGCAGAATCTCGCCCGTCTGAAGCCGAAGAGTGCGGCGGATATCCGCGCTGCCGATTTCACCGTTGCGACCTTCTCGCCGGAAATGGCCGAGACCGACCGGCAGATCAAGAAACTGCTGTTCGGCCATATCTACCGGCATCCGGAAATCATGCGCATCCGCGCCGGCGCCACACAGATCGTCACCGATCTTTTCCACCGTTATATGGAAACGCCGGCGGAAATGCAGAGCCACTACTGGGTGGACAGCATTTCCGGCATGAGCGTGGCCGCAAAAGCCCGGCATGTGGGCGACTATCTGGCCGGCATGACCGACAGTTATGCACTGCGCGCCCACCAGCGGCTGTTTGACCACACCCCCGATTTGCGATAGGGCAGCGGGCGATCGCGAAGCCGACCCGGTTAAACGGCCGGATATAAACAGAAGCCCTTCGCGCAGGTTGGAACGATGAACATTTTTGCTGATTTCGATACCAGGATCAAAAACGCGCTCGAGACCCTCGATCTCGTGAAAGAGAACCGCGAAAAGGTCGATTTCAGTCGAATTACCGTCGAATCCCCGCGCGATCTGAGCCACGGCGATGTCGCAACCAATGCCGCCATGGTGCTGGCGAAGCCGCTCGGCACCAATCCGCGCGCGCTGGCCGAACTCATCGTGCCGGCTCTTCAGGCCGATGGCGATGTGGACAGCGTCAATGTCGCGGGTCCGGGCTTCATCAATCTCAAGGTTTCGGTCGGTTACTGGCAGCGTCTTCTCGCCGACATGATCGCGCAGGGCGTCGATTTCGGCCGCTCCACCATCGGTGCGGGCCAGAAAATTAACGTCGAATATGTTTCCGCCAATCCGACAGGCCCGATGCATGTCGGCCATTGCCGTGGCGCCGTCGTCGGCGACACGCTGGCGAACCTGCTCGCTTTTGCCGGTTATGGCGTTACCAAGGAATATTACATCAACGATGCCGGCTCGCAGATCGATGTGCTGGCCCGTTCGGTGTTCCTGCGTTACCGCGAGGCGCTCGGCGAAGATATCGGCACCATTCCGTCCGGCCTTTATCCCGGCGACTATCTCGTTCCCGTTGGCCAGGCGCTGGCGGATGAATATGGCATCAAGCTGCGCGCCATGCCCGAGGAAAAGTGGATGCCGATCGTCAAGGACAACGCGATCGACGCGATGATGGCGATGATCCGCGAGGATCTGGCGCTGCTCAACGTCCGGCACGACGTGTTCTTCTCGGAGCGCATGCTGCATGAGGGCAATGGCGGTCCGATCCTCTCGGCCATCAACGATCTCACCTTCAAGGGCCATGTCTACAAGGGCACCCTGCCGCCGCCGAAGGGCGAATTGCCGGAAGACTGGGAAGACCGCGAACAGACGCTGTTCCGCTCCACCGAGGTGGGCGACGACATGGACCGTGCGCTGATGAAGTCGGACGGTTCCTACACCTATTTCGCCGCCGACGTCGCTTATTTCAAGAACAAGTTCGACCGTGGTTTTTCCGAGATGATCTATGTGCTCGGCGCCGACCATGGCGGTTACGTGAAGCGGCTGGAAGCGGTTGCGCGCGCCGTCTCCGAAGGCAAGTCGAAACTGACGGTGCTTCTGTGCCAGCTCGTCAAGCTGTTCCGTGACGGCGAGCCAGTGAAGATGTCGAAGCGCTCCGGCGACTTCGTCACGCTGCGCGATGTTGTCGACGAAGTGGGTCGCGATCCGGTGCGATTCATGATGCTTTATCGGAAGAATTCCGAGCCGCTGGACTTTGATTTCGCGAAAGTGACCGAACAATCTAAGGATAATCCGGTTTTTTACGTGCAATATGCACATGCCCGTTCGATGTCGATCTTTCGGCAGGCGCAGGAAGCGTTTCCGGGGCTTTCTCCTTCAGCTGAGGAGATGGCGGCGTCCGTTGCTTTGATTAGCGATATCAATGAGTTGCAACTTGTTGCGAAGCTTGCGGAATATCCGCGCCTGATCGAATCGGCGGCCCTTTCGCACGAGCCGCACCGGCTTGCTTTTTACCTCTACGATCTCGCCAGTTCCTTCCATGGACACTGGAACAAGGGTAAAGACCAGCCGGAATTACGTTTTATTAACGATAAAAACCGAGAATTGAGCATTGCCAGACTTGGGCTGGTGAATGCTGTCGCAAATGTTTTGAGGTCCGGCCTTACGCTTTTAGGAGCGGACGCACCTGCTGAAATGCGATAACATATCACCATTATTTGCTCACAATACGCTGGCAAGAGCTGCAATGCGTAGATGGTGGAACACGTAATGGTCGAAAAAAATGTCGCGTATAACCGGGACGCCCGGTCCGAAGGGTTCGCTGACAACGATCCTCTGGCAGAACTGGCGCGTATCGTCGGCTTCGAAGATCGTCCTTCGCATGCGGGTTCCGAGGCTGCGCCGCGCGCCGCTTCGCCGGTGACCCGCCGCGAACCGGAATTCAACCTCGAGGACGAGCTTCTGCGGGAGTTCGAGGTTTACGACGCACCGCACGCCGATCCGGTCGTTCTTGATCCGGCAAACGATGTCCGTGCGGGCATCCACCCCAAAGATTTCATGCAGCGTGTCGAATCGGTTTTCGCCCGCCGCGAGCCCGAGCTTGCGCCGGCGGATGAACCCGCGCCGGTGGCCGCATCCGCACCGGAGGCGATCGAAGAGCCGCTTCCGGAAGTCGATCAGGCCTATATTCACAACTACGTCGAAACGACCACGCAGGACATTCGTGCGGATTTCCGCGACGATGCCTCCGCGGTGGCGGAAGTTTTCGATGTGCATTCGCGCCAGTCGCGTCCCGCCGAGCCGATGGTTTACCAGCCCGTCGCCCAGCAGGTGGCATGGGAAGAACCGCAGGCCGCAGAACCCGCAGAGCCGGAATGGCACACGATGCCGGAGCTTCCGGCCGATGTTTCGAGCAACATTCACGCCGATGTTCATTCCTATGCGCCGGAGCCGCAGGCTTTCGATCTCGCCGATGAGGTGGAAATAGCTGTCGCCGAGGAGGCGCCCGCACCGGTTTCCGTGCGTCCGCCATCGCATGGCGGCCGTTCTTCGCTGGAATTTTCCAGCCTGCGGCTGCCGCTCGCCAACTTCGGCGCGCGCCGGGATGTTTCGGCCGCCGATCCGAAGCGGGTCGAATCGCGTTCCGAGCAGCAGCCTGCCGCAGCCCGTATCGAGCCGCAGGTCGAAGCCGCGCCTGCCGTTGTGCAGGCGGAAGAGACCGCGCCGTCCTTTATGCCTCCGGTCGCCGAGACCTTTGCGCCTGCCGCAGAGCCTCTGGCGTTCGAGGCTGCCGGGAAGCCGGTAGCGAAACATCTCTCGCCGATGGACGAGCTGATTTACGACGTCGCGAAATATTCCATTCCCGGTCGCGGCGAAACACCGCTGGTGCAGGACGTTCCCGCTGCGCAGGCCGCGAAGGTGGAGCCGCCCGTGGTTGCCGCCGCGCCGGTGAAGGCAGCGCCGATTGTCGCTGCCGCGCCCGCAGCACCCGCTGAAGAACTTGATTTCACGGATTTCGCCGGCTTCAACGATGATGATTTCGAGCTTGCGCTCGACGATCTCGATCTTGATCTGGACCTGTCTGAAATTGCCGAGGCGGAAGTTGCGCCTGCGCCCGCACCGCAGCCCGTTCGTCAGCCGCCAGCCGCTCCGGTTGCCGCTGCTGCCGTTGCGCCGCAGCCGGTGAGGGAACAGCCAGCACCTCAGCCGCGCCCGGCTCCCGTTGCCGTTGTCGCACCCGTGGCCGCTGCTGCGGTTCAGCCGCGTCCGGCCGCCGCAGCACCGCAGCCGGCCGCGCCGCAGACGCTGGAAAGCCTGCCTTTCGATCCTTCGCAGATCGGCGAGACGGAAGAGCATCCGGAAAACATCATCGAGATGGACGTGCCGGAACTGCCGGTCGGGGTTTTCGAACCCAAGCCGACCGCGCGCCGCCACGAGGAAGATCTCGATATCGATACCGAGCTTGCGACGCTGTTTGCGCCTGCGGTTGCCGGCGGTCTCGACCGTCATAAGCACGCGGAAAACCGTGGCGCCGCCCAGGTGCGTCCCGCGCAGGCTCCGGAAGAGGCCGATGAATTCGAACGGGCGCTGGAAGAGGATTTCCGCCGCTCCATGCAGGAGGCTGCGGCTTCCCGTGGCAGCGCCCAGCGCGATGCCGAAAACACCTATGTCGACCATCAGGCGGCCTATCGTGAGGAAGATGAACGCGGCGGTCGCCGCTGGATCATGCCGGTTGCCGCTGCAATCGGTCTGGTGCTGATCGGTGGCGGCGTTTACGCGCTGGTCTCCGGCGGTTCGTCCAGCACCGGTTCCAATGGCGCGCCGGTCATCATCTCCGCCGATAACGATCCGATGAAGGTCGTTCCGGAAAATCCGGGCGGTCGCGTTGTGCCGAACCAGGACAAGGCGGTTTATGACCGCGTGGCCGGCGGCAGCGCCGCCGATCCGAAGCAGCCGGCGCTGATTTCCAGCAACGAGCAGCCGGTGGATGTGGTTCAGCGCACGCTGATCCCCGAACAGTTGCCGCTGGAAGGCGAAAACGACGCGGATGTGGAAGCCGCCAGCACGCCGGTTGGCGAAACGGAAGATCCGCGCCTGCTTTCGCCAGAAGAAAAGGCCGCGCAGACCGAAGGTTCGGCTGCAACCGGCGTTTCGCCGCGCAAGGTCCGCACCATGATCGTCAAGCCTGACGGCACGCTGGTTGCCCAGGAAGTCGAGGTACCGGCAGCCCAGCCGCCGAAGGCCGACAAGGTCGAGGAGCTTGCAGCACCGCAGACCGCAAAGCCGGGTGAGGGCGCGCCCGCCGTCATCGCCGCATCGCGGGTACCGGTTGCGCCGGAACAGGCTCAGCCGCAGGCCAACACGCCTGCCGCCGCCGCCAAGCCGGCAGCGCAGTCGGCAGCACCGCTTCCTGCGGCGCGTCCGTCTTCACAGCCCGCCAATGTGGTGGCAACGGTGACCAACCAGGGCAATGTCCGCCCTGCGACCGCTCCTGCGCAGCCGCAGGCCGCGCAGCAGCAGACGGCAGCCGCGACGCCTGCAGCGACCAGCACGCCGTCTGCCGGTGGCTATTACATCCAGATCGCCTCGCTGCCGAGCCAGGCGGAAGCCCAGAAGTCCTACCAGAACATGTCGGCCAAGTTCGGCTCGGTCATCGGTGGACGCGGCGTCGACATCAAGGCCGCCGAAATCGCCGGCAAGGGCACGTTCTACCGCGTCCGCATCCCGGCGGGCGACAAGAACGAAGCCGTGGCGCTGTGCGAAAAGTTCCGCTCGGCCGGCGGTAGCTGCCTCGTGGCGCGGTGATAGAGACGCCGGGGGTATAGTACCCCGGCGCTGTTGTCTAACGACAGTGACGGAGCACCTAACCTCCGTCATGCCGGACTTGATCCGGCATCCAGCCACGGCGCGTCTGCGCCGTGAGAGGAGTCTTTCGCGATCAAGGACTTGATCGCGCTGGACCCCGGCTCGGAGGCCGAGGTGACGGACGGTAAACGTCGCCGCCCCGGCATTGGCCGAGGATCAGGCAAAGTTCTTCCCATCTATTCTGTAACAGGCGTGACACCATGACCGATTGCAAAGCTATGATCCTCGGATGCAGCGGGCTTGCGCTGACTGCCGACGAGATTGCCCTTTACCGCGATGAGCAGCCCTGGGGCTTCATCCTGTTCGGGCGCAATATTGGCGAGCCGCAGCAGATCACCGATCTCGTCGCCGCCATGCGCGATGCTGTCGGGCGGCCAGATGCGCCGGTGCTGATCGATCAGGAGGGCGGGCGCGTGCAGCGTATCAAGCCGCCGATCCTGCAGGCCTATCCAAACGCCCGCATTCTCGGTGAAATCTATGAGCGTGACCGGGGGGCGGGTCTGCGCGCCGCCTGGCTGATGTCGCGCCTGCACGCGTTTGACCTGATGAAATTCGGCATAAATGTCGATTGCCTGCCGGTGCTTGATGTGCCGGTGGAAGGCGCCAGTAATGTCATCGGTAATCGCGCTTATGGCTACACGCCGACAATGGTGGCCGAGATGGGGCAGGCGGCGGCCGACGGGCTGAAGGCGGGCGGCATGCTGCCTGTCATGAAACATATGCCGGGCCATGGCCGCGGCATGGTGGATTCGCACCATGAACTGCCGGTCGTCGATGTGCCGCTCGATGAGCTGGACGCCCACGATTTCGTACCGTTCCGGGCGCTGAACCGCGAATTGATGGCGATGAGCGCGCATCTGGTGTTCAACGCCATCGACCGCGAGCGGCCGGCGACGACCTCGCCGAAGGTGATCGAGGAAATCATTCGCGGCCGCATCGGCTTTGACGGCCTGCTGATGTCCGACGACAGTTCCATGAATGCGCTGAAGGGCACGCTCGGTGAAAGAGCTGCGAATATTGTTGCGGGCGGCTGCGATATAGTCTTGCATTGCAACGGTGTGATGGGTGAAATGCTTCAGGTCGTGAAGGAGGTTCCCGTTCTTTCCGGCCGTTCGCTGGAACGGGTGCAGGCCGTGGAAGCGGGTTTCCCCGTTGCGGACCCTTCCGATGAAGCGGAGCTGAGAGCCGAATTCAACGCCATGTGGGCCGTTTCCTGACAGTCGGGCGGCGGCCCGTTACTCGGGACGACAGGCCGGACGCCCGGCGGATGGAACAATGGCCGCAGACAAGTCTCGCAATTCGACACCGATGGACAAGCTCTGGCAGGATGTGACGCCGGAGCGGTTGACGGGCGAGGCCGGGCTGGTCATCGATGTCGCGGGTTTCGAAGGCCCGCTCGATTTGCTGCTGCATCTTGCCCGCACGCAGAAGGTCGATCTTTCGCGCATTTCGGTGCTGGCGCTTGCCGAACAATATCTGCAATTCGTGGAAAGCGCGCGCCGCGTGCGTATCGAGCTTGCGGCCGATTATCTCGTGATGGCGGCGTGGCTCGCCTTCCTCAAATCCAAGCTCCTCATTCCGCAGCAATCGAAGGATGACGGTCCCTCGGGCGAGGAAATGGCCGCGACGCTGGCGTTCCGGCTGAAACGCCTGGAGGCGATGCGCGAGGCGGCGGAACGCCTCGTCAACCGCGCCCAGCTCGGCCGCGATGTTTTTGCCCGTGGCGCGCCGGAGCATATTCCCCATATCAACCGCTCGGCCTATGAGGCGAACCTCTACGATCTCCTGAGCGCCTATGCCAATCTGCGGCAGCGGCAGGCGATTACCCAGGTCACGATTGAAAAGCGGCAGGTCTGGTCGCTTGTCGAGGCGCGTGAGCTTCTGACCCATCTCCTCGGCGATGTCGGAGAATGGACCGTGCTCGATCAATATCTGCTGCAATATGTGCCTGATCCCGCCATGCGGGTGACGGCGATAGCCAGCGCCTTTGCCGCTTCGCTGGAGCTGGTGCGCGAGGGCTCGCTGCAAATCCGGCAGGAGGGCGCTTTCCAGCCCATTTATATGCGTAAGGGTGGACGAGACGACCGTGCGGTGAATGCCGAAAGGACTGACAATGATGAATGACGATGAGACCGCCGAGGCCACCATCGCGGCTGACGGGGCCGAGCCCGAACCCACGGTATTTTCCGAGCGCCAGTTGAAGGAGGCCGAGCGGATCGCCGAGGCCTTGGTCTTTGCCTCGTCCGAGCCGGTTTCCGTGGCCTTCATCGCCGAGCGCCTGCCGCGCGGCATGGATGTCGTCGCCATTCTGCAGCATCTCAAGGTTCTTTATGCGGAGCGGGGCGTCAATCTCGTGCAGGTGGGTGGGCAGTGGGCTTTTCGCACAGCCGGCGATCTTTCCTTCGTCATCCGCGCCGAGGAAAAGGAGCCGAAGAAGCTGTCGCGCGCGGCGCTGGAAGTTCTGGCGATTATCGCATATCATCAACCGGTGACACGCGCCGAAATCGAGGAAATTCGCGGCGTTCAGACCTCGCGCGGCACGCTTGACGTGCTGATGGAGGCGGGCTGGGTGAGGTTCCGTGGCCGCAGGCGCACACCCGGCAGGCCGGTGACGATCGGCACCACGGTGGAGTTTCTCGACCATTTCGGCCTTGAGGAATTGCGCGATCTGCCGGGCCTCGAGGAGCTGAAGGGGGCAGGGCTGCTTTCGGGCCGCATTCCCTCCAATTTCGGCGTTCCTCTGCCGATGATGAGCGACGAATTGCGTGAGGACGAAGACCCGATCACGCAGCTCGATCTCGAGGAACTGGGCCTGCTTGCGCCGGGCGGCGGTGATGGCGACGACTGATATCGCCATCCTGTTGGCAGGGCCACGAAAACTTTATGCGCACTCGCTGTTGAAGCGACGATTTGTCGTTTGAAAAAGCCTTTCAAACGTCTTACATCGTCTGAAAGCGAAATTCAGGAGTTTCAGTTATGGGTTCTTTTAGTGTGTGGCATTGGCTCATCGTGCTGGTGATCGTTCTCGTCCTCTTCGGACGCGGCAAGATCCCGGAATTGATGGGCGATGTCGCAAAGGGCATCAAGAGCTTCAAGAAGGGCATGGCTGACGAAGACCAGACGCCGCCGCCGGCCGATGCCAACACGAAGACCGTCGACCACAAGGCTGACGAGATCAAGTAAGCGGCCTGTCGCCGCTTGGTGTGGGACTGGCGCTAGAGCGTCGTGCGTTCTTTCGGACGCAAAAGGACGCTCTACCACTTGTATGTTGCGCATCGTTCCGGTCGAAAATCGATTCCGATTTTTGGGGCCGATGCGCTAGGGTCTCGGGAGCATATTGATGTTAGATATCGGCTGGAGCGAGCTTCTGGTGATTGCGGTCGTGTTGATCGTGGTCGTCGGGCCGAAGGACTTGCCGCCCATGATCCGCGCTTTCGGCAAGACGATGGCCGGCCTTCGCAAGATGGCGGGGGATTTCCGCACCCAGTTCGACGAGGCCCTCAAAGAGGCCGACATGGACGATGTGCGCCAGACCATCTCCGATGTCCGCAATCTCAACCCCACCAACTCGCTGCGCGATGCGATGAACCCGCTTCGCCAGCTTGGCAATGAGATCAAATCCGATCTGCAGAAGGCGACCACCCCGCCGGACGGTCTGTCTTCCACCCCTGCGCCCGTCACAAGCGAGCCGGTTGCGCCGCTGGTGAGCGTGCCCGAGCCGGAGATGAAGCTGCCGGATGTGCCGCCTGTTGTCGCCGCATCCGCCGCGCCGGTCGCCGCAGCCGTCGCTGCGGAGGAGAAGCCGAAGCGCGCACGGGCGAAATCGATTGCGACGGTGGAGGCGGAAGCGGTTGCCGCCAAGCCCAAACGCGCCGCCCGCAGCAAGGCCGCAGCGGCAACGCCCGAAACCGCCCCGGCGACGAAAACCGCCGCGAAAGCCAGTGAGCCTGCCGTTTCGAAGCCCGCTGTTTCCAATCCCACCGTGAAGGCCGTCGCCAAAAAGGCGGCCGTCAGGAAGTCGGCCGCAGACAAGGCGGTTGTGGCCGAGACCAAGCCGGCGAAAACGGCAAAAACCAAGGCCGCAAAGCCCAAAAAGGATGAAGCATGAGCGGGGATATCGAGGACAAGCCGCAGCCGCTTATCGAGCATCTCATGGAGTTGCGCACGCGGCTGATCTGGGCGCTCGGCGCGTTCTTCGTCGCCTTCATCGCCTGTTTCGCCGTTGCCAAGCACCTGTTCAACCTGCTCGTCATTCCTTACAAATGGGCGGTTCTGTGGGCGGGCCTCGATGTCACGAAATCGTCGCTGATCTACACCGCGCCGCAGGAATTCTTCTTCACGCAGATCAAGGTCGCCATGTTCGGCGCGATGGTGATCTCGTTTCCGGTGGTCGCCTCGCAGCTCTATAAATTCGTGGCGCCCGGTCTCTATAAGAACGAACGGGCGGCTTTCCTGCCGTTCCTCATCGCGTCGCCGATCCTTTTCCTCATCGGTGCGGCGCTCGTCTATTTCTTCTTCACGCCCATGGTCATGTGGTTCTTCCTCGCCATGCAGCAATTGCCCGAGGACGGCGAGGTGGCGATTTCGCTGATGCCGAAGGTATCGGAATATCTCAGCCTCATCATGACGCTGGTTCTCTCCTTCGGTCTGGTGTTCCAGCTGCCTGTCGTGACCACGCTTCTGGCGCGCGTTGGGCTTTTGACCAGCGACTGGCTGCGGGAAAAGCGTAAGTTCGCGATCGTCCTCGCCTTCGTGGTCGCCGCCGTGCTGACGCCGCCGGATCCCATGTCCCAGATCGGTCTTGCGCTGCCTGCGATCATTCTCTACGAGATTTCCATCTACATGGCTCGACTCGTGGAGAGGAAACGTGCGGCAGAATCCGCAAGCACGGAGCTGGAGGAGACCTGACATTCTTGAAGGTCTCGCCGCTCACGACATTTCCTCGCGCCGGGCTTATGCCCGGCGTTTTGCTGTAAAACGCGACGATGCAACAACGGTCTGGAACGACGATGCACGACATTAAATGGATACGCGAAAACCCCGAAGCTTTCGATGCGGCGCTTGCGCGCCGAGGTGCTGAGCCCGCCGCCAGCGGCCTGATCGCGCTCGATGAAAAGCGCCGTTCCGTCATCCAGTCCCTGCAGGATATGCAGTCGCGCCGCAATGCCGCCTCCAAGGAAATCGGCGCCGCCATGGCGCAGAAGAACATGGAGCTTGCAGAAAAGCTTAAAGCCGAAGTCGCCGATCTCAAGGAAAACATGCCGCGCGCGGAGGAGGAGGACCGTCAGGTCACCGCCGAGCTCAACGATGCCCTGTCGCGTCTGCCCAACATGCCCTTTGACGACGTGCCCGACGGCAATGACGAGCATGACAATGTGGTGGCCCGTGTGGTCGGCCAGAAGCCCGGCTGGAACCACGAGGCCAGGGAACACTTCGATATCGGCGAAGCGCTCGGCTATATGGATTTCGAGCGCGCCGCCAAGCTTTCCGGTGCACGTTTTACCGTGCTGACCAGCCAGCTCGCGCGTCTGGAACGGGCGCTCGGCCAGTTCATGATAGACCTGCACACGGGCGAACACGGTTATACCGAGGTGTCCTCGCCGTTGATGGTGCGCGACGAGGCGATGTTCGGCACCGGCCAATTGCCGAAATTCACCGAAGACCTGTTCAGGACCACGGATGGCCGCTGGCTGATCCCGACAGCGGAAGTGACGCTGACCAATCTCGTCTCCGGCGAAATTCTCGACCAGGAAAAGCTGCCGCTGCGCTTCACGGCGCTGACGCCGTCCTTCCGTTCGGAAGCGGGCTCGGCCGGTCGCGACACGCGCGGCATGCTGCGCCAGCACCAGTTCTGGAAGTGCGAGCTCGTCTCCATTACCGATGCGGAAAGCGCCGTTGCCGAACATGAGCGCATGACGGCCTGCGCCGAGGAAGTGCTGAAGCGCCTTGGCCTGCATTTCCGCACCATGACGCTCTGCACCGGCGATATGGGCTTCAGCGCCCGCAAGACCTACGATCTGGAAGTGTGGCTGCCCGGGCAGAACACCTATCGCGAAATTTCGTCCTGCTCGGTCTGCGGCGATTTCCAGGCGCGGCGCATGAATGCGCGTTATCGCGGCAAGGACGACAAGGCGACGAAGTTCGTGCACACGCTGAACGGCTCCGGCACGGCTGTCGGCCGCTGCCTGATCGCGGTTCTCGAAAATTATCTGAACGAGGACGGTTCCGTCACAATTCCAGACGTGCTGCTGCCCTATATGGGCGGTCTGAAGCGCATCGAGAAAGCGGCCTGATTGTTCGTCTTCTAAGGGCGCGGCCGTCATTCCGGCCTTGAGCCGGAATCCAGCCAGCCCAAGTCCTTGGGCTGAAAAAGACTCTTCCCGCCGCGCAGACGCGCGTCGACTGGATTCCGGCTCAAGGCCGGAATGACGGTCGTGGGGGTGCTTCTGTGAGAGAAATCATTGTGTCCTCATAGTGGGATACAGCAGCGGAGAGAGAAACATGCGGATTTTGCTGACCAATGACGACGGTATCCACGCCGAAGGTCTGGCGGTGCTGGAGCGTATCGCCCGCACGCTGTCCGACGATGTCTGGATCGTCGCGCCGGAGACCGACCAGAGCGGTCTTGCGCACTCGCTGACCCTGTCCGAACCGCTACGTCTGCGAAAAGTTTCCGACAAGCATTTCGCGCTGCGCGGCACGCCGACCGATTGCGTCATCATGGGCATTCGCGAAGTCCTGCCGGAAAAGCCCGATCTCGTGCTCTCCGGCGTCAATGCCGGCGCCAATATGGCCGATGACGTGACCTATTCCGGCACCATTGCCGGCGCCATCGAAGGCACGCTGCAGGGCGTGCGCTCCTTTGCGCTCAGCCAGGCCTTTAGCCACGTCGACGGCCGCGTCGTGCCGTGGGAAGTGGCCGAGACTTATGCGCCGGACCTCCTGCGCAAGCTGATGAATGTGGAACTGCCCGATGGCACCTTCCTCAATCTCAATTTCCCCAATTGTGCTCCCAAGGATGTGCAGGGCGTTTCCGTGACCGGACAGGGCAAGCTCGATTTCGGCCTGACCGTGGAAGAACGTCAGGATGGCCGCGGTTTTCCCTATTACTGGCTGCGCTTCGGCGAGCGTCTCGGCACCTTCCGCGAAGGCACCGATATCCACGCTTTGAAACATGGCAAGATTTCCGTCACGCCGCTTAAGCTTGACCTGACGGACTACACGGTGAAGGATCGGGTTGCGCAAGCACTTGGATTCGGAGTCGCCGATTGAAATCCGCAATGGTCGAAAAGGAAGGTTTTGCCGCTCTCGTTCTCCGCTTAAGGGGCGAGGGGATTTCCGATCTCGACCTTCTGACGGCGGTCGAGCAGACGCCGCGCTCCAAATTCGTGCCGCCGCAATTTGCGGCGGACGCCTATTCCAGCCGCACGATTCCGATCGACTGCGGCGCCTTCATGGAAGGCGCCGACATGGCGGTGAAAATCCTTGCCCGGCTGCAACTGAAACCCGGCCAGCGCGTGCTGGAAATCGGCACGGGCAGCGGTTTCATGACCGCGATCATCGCTCGCCGGGTAGAGCGCGTCTTTTCGCTGGAGCGTTACAAGACGCTGGTGCAGCAGGCGCAGAACTGTCTAGACGATCTTTCCATCCGCAATGTCGTCATCCGCCAGGCGGATGGCAGCAACGGTCTGGTGGGCGAGGGCACCTTCGACCGAATCGTTTCCACCGCCGCCTTCACCACCATGCCCCGCTTCTTTGCCGAGCAGATCGTTTCGGGCGGCATGATGATCGCGCCGATCATTCTCGAAGACGAGCGTTGCGTGATGACGCGCTTCTCCAAGACTGGCAGCCGCTTCGAGAAGGAAGAGCTGTTCGAGGCGCCTTACCTGCCGCTCAGCACTCATATTGCGCGTCATTTGTGACAAAATGAAAATTTTGGCGACATTCTATTTTTGTCTCCTAATGTTCTGAATTGCCGCAACTATCTGATTTTCAATATCATTATTGTATCAACATGACGCATCCGGTTTTCGTCATGGTTATCGAAGTGTCAAAAAAGCGCTGAACGGCTTAACGTTTTAACGGCGTGGTAACACTAACGCGCTTTAATCATAAACATCGACGCATGGTTTTCCCCACCTCGGGAAATGGGCCTTGCAAGAAGTGAAATTTGTGCCGGATCGGTCTCGATGCGGCGGGTTGGCGTCAGTGTAGATCGAGTCATGCGTATGAGACATTCGTCTAAAATCGGAAAATCAGTCGCAAAAATGTTCGCAGCGGCATTGCTGGCAAGCGTCGCAACGGGCTGTAGCTCGGATGCAACGCGGTTCAGCGGCCTCTTTTCCAGTGGACCGGATCAGATGACCACGGCGTCAATTCCTGCCCGTCAGGGCGGCGGTGCTTACGGGCAGGCCCCGGTTCCGCAGGGCGACATGAATGGCGGTTACGCCTCTGCCGCGCCGCAGGGTGGCTATGCCAACCAGAACATGGCGGGCAATTCCTATCCGCAATCGGGTGGTTATGGCGGCGTTCAGCCTTCCACGGCCCGCTCGGCTTCGGCCTCTCCGGTGCAGCGTTCCGAGCTGTCGGCGCCGACGGCCGTGGCAAGCCGCGATCCGTCGACCCGCAACGAAGCCATGGCCCAGCCTTTCCCGTCCGCTCAGCCCAAGGCCGCGCCGTCGCTTGCTGCGCCCGCCCGGCAGGCTGCCGCTCCCGTCGCCGACAATCTGACGACCGCAACCGTTCGTTCCGACAAGAACGGCTGGCACACCGATGGCGCTTCCTCCGTAACCCTGCGTCCCGGCGAAAGCATCGCGACCCTCTCCAACCGCTACGGCGTTCCGGAAAAGGAACTGCTGCGCGTCAACGGTCTGAAGACCGCTTCCGCCGCGCAGGCCGGCCAGTCGATCCTCATTCCGAAGTTCGGTCAGGTCCGCAATGCCGCCAAGGAAGCGGCCGGCGATATCGCTCTCAACCGCAATGGCGACCAGCCGACGCCGCTGCGTAGTCCTGAAGGGAACGTGGCCGTGCTGCCGTCGCAGGCCGCCGCCCGCGACAAGGTTTCCTCCGAAACCGGCAAGCTGACGCCTCCCGGCGGCAAGCCGCTGCCGCCCACCGGTGGCTACAAGGTTCAGCCGGGCGACAGCCTGGCGAAGATCGCCCGCGAAAACGGCGTGTCGGTCGCTGCCCTCAAGGCGGCAAACGGTCTCAGCAACGAAAGCATCCGCGTCGGCCAGACGCTCACCATGCCCGGCGCTTCAACGGATGCCATCAAGACGGCTTCCGTTCCCGCCAAGGAAGCGGCCAAGCCGGTCGAAACCGCATCGGCCAAGCCTGAGCCCTACAAGGCACCGGCTGCTGCCGCGGCTCCGGCTGCGCCTGCCACACCGGCCACCGCCAGTGTCAGCGACATCGAGAAAAAGGCCGACATGGCTTCCGTCGCACCGGAATCCACGGGCATCGGCAAATATCGCTGGCCGGTTCGCGGCGCGGTCATCAACAATTTCGGCGATAATGTCGAAGGCAGCCGCAACGATGGCATCAACATCTCCGTTCCGGAAGGCACGCCGATCAAGGCCGCCGAAAACGGCGTGGTCATCTATGCGGGCAACGGCCTGAAGCAGCTCGGCAACACGGTTCTCGTCCGCCATGACGACGGCAAGGTCACCGTTTACGGCAACGCCGCCAATCTCGACGTGCAGCGCGGACAGAAGGTTCAGCGCGGCCAGACCATCGCCACATCGGGCATGACCGGCAGCGCCAAGCGTCCGCAGGTTCACTTCGAAGTTCGCAAGGATGCGACGCCGGTGAACCCCTCCAGTTTCCTTGAATAGGTATTGCGTCTCAAGGAATGATGAAGCCGGGTGAAGAGCCCGGCTTTTTCATTTTTGGGGTGATGCGTGCGGAAAAGGTGCTGGAATGGGTGTGTCGGGCTTGGTGGGTATTGGTTTCTCGCGGTTTTCTCCTCCGTCTTGCCGGACCCGATCCGGCATCCAGTCGCCGCGCGTCTGCGCGGCGGAATGAGTCTCCTCAGCCCAAGGACTTGGGCTGGCTGGATACCGGCTCAAGGCCGGTATGACGGATGTGGGGATGCAGCCCAAGTCACGTCGAGCCGCTACGTGTCTAACCCCTGACCAGACCCACCGTCCTCTCGATGAAATCGGCAATGGCGCCGGTATCGTCGAGATCGAAAACCGGCAGCGCCGTGTCTGTCACCGCGTGATCGGCGGCAATGGCGACGATATGCGGATCGAGCGGCGCAAGCGGTTCGGTCTTGGCGGCCTCCAGCCGGCGTGCTTCGATCTTCGGCACGGGCTCGTATTTGTAGCCTTCGATCAGCACCAGATCGCAGGGGGCGAGGCGGGCGAGAATATCCTCGAAGGAGGGTTCCGGTTCGCCGCGCAATTCATGCATGATGGCGAAACGGGTGCCGGAAACGATGGTGACCTCATGTGCGCCGGCCTGCCTGTGACGCCAGCTATCCGCGCCGACCTTGTCGATATCGAAATCATGATGGGCGTGCTTGATGGTGGAGACACGGTAGCCGCGCGCCGTCAGCTCGGTGACGATACGGACCGCAAGGCCGGTCTTGCCCGAGTTCTTCCAGCCGGCGATGCCGAAGACCTTTTGTTCCGTCATGATTGCAGGTTCTCCAGATAGCTGCGCGCCAGCGCCAGTTCATCCGGCGTGTTGATGTTGAAGAACGGATCGAGGCTGCCCTTTGCCGTTTCCAGTGGTGGGAAGGCCACGCCGAGGGTGACATGGCGGGCGAGATAGGCGCGGATGCGCCGGTTCGCATCGTTCTTCAGCCACGCCTCGAGATCGTCGGCCAGCGCCAGCGGCCACAGCGCAAAAACCGGGTGAAGCTGGCCGCTGGAGGCGGCGATGACGATTGCATTGTCCGACAGGTGTTCGCAAAGCCGCGCCACGAGATCGTCCGGGAAAAACGGGCTGTCGGCGGGCGCCGTCAAAAAGTGGCTCGCCGCATCCCCGCGGTGCTGGAAATGGCGCATGCCGGCCAGAATACCCGCGAGCGGCCCGGCATGGCCGTTAAGCGTATCGGGCAGCAGCGGCAGGCCGAAACTCTCCGCCCAGCCATTGGCCGCGTTGATGGTGACATCCGAGACCTGCGGCGTGATGCGGCTGATGACATGCGAGATGAGGGGCGCATCGCCCAGTTGCACAATCGCCTTGTTGCTGCCCATGCGCCGCGAAAGCCCGCCGGCGAGCACGAGACCGGGTATTTCGAAAGGGGCCGTCATTCCCGCTTTTCCTGCAGCCTTACGATATAGGTGGTGAGGAGGGCGACAAGGCCGGTCGCCAGCATCACCAGAAGAAGCGGCCAGGTTCCGTCCTCTCTGGACAGGACCGAGGAGGCGAGCACCGAGAGCGCTGCGCCGCCGCCGATGGTCATCGCGCCGCCGAGGCCGGAGGCGGAGCCGGCCAGATGCGGCTGGACGCTGACCATCCCGGCATTGGCGCTTGGCAGTGTCACGCCGTTACCGACGCCGATCAAGGCGAGCGGCACGAAAAACGCATAGGCGCTTTCCGCCCCGGCGGAGATCAGCACCATGGTCGTGGCGATGCCCGCAATGGCGATGACATTGCCCGACAGCATCATGCGGGTAATGCCGATTTCGCTGGCATAACGGCCGGAGATGAAGTTGCCGAGCATGTAACCGCTGGCCATGAAGAAGAATTGCAGGCCGAGCATGGCCGGCGCAAGCCCGTAAAGCACGCTGCCGACAAAGGGCGCACCGCCGAGGAAGGAGAAGAACATGCCCGATGAGAAGGTCGAGGTCAGCGCGTAACCCCAGAACAGCGGCGAGCGCAGCAGTTCCGGCCAGGCGTGAAACTGCTGCGAAAAGCTCGCCGATTTATTGTGGTTGGTTTCGCCGAGATCGAACCAGGCGAGCACCAGAATGCCGACGCCGAGCAGGGAGAGGAGGGCGAAGCTCGACTGCCAACCGGAAATGTCGTTAAGCAGGCCGCCAACCGTCGGCCCCACCATCGGCACCACGGACATGCCCATGGTCACGTAACCGATCATCGAGGCCGCCTGTTCCATCGGCACCATGTCGCGCACGATGGCGCGCGCCAGTACGAAGCCGGAAACGACGGCCGCCTGCGCGACGCGCCCGATCATGAAGACGGTGATATTGGGCGCGAGCATGCAGACGAGCGTTGCGACGATCATGATGGCGATGCTCGCCAGCATGACCGGGCGGCGTCCGAAGAGATCGGAAAGCGGGCCGATGATGAGCTGCAGGCAGGCGGTGGCGGCAAGATAACCCGAAACAGCAAATTGCATCACCGCGTAGTCGGTCTCGAAATAAACCGCCATGGCCGCAAGCGAGGGCAGAAACACATTCATGCACAGCGCCGCGACGCCGGCGATGACGACCAGCGTGATGATGTGGGGCGGGGTGGTCCTGTCCAGAAAACGGCCGCTGTTCATGTCATTCTCCCGCCTCTTCCGTTACGGCAGTTTTCGTTACGGAAGCCGGCCGTACCGTGGTCGCGGCGGTGGGTGTGGCGGCTGCGCGCTTGGCCATCTGCGAGCGCTTGCGCAGGCTTTCGCGGTAGAAGGTATAAAGGCCGGAGCCGATGACGATTATGGCGCCGACGATAGTGTAATTGTCGATCTTTTCGTTGAAGAAGAACACGCCGATCATGAAACCCCAGAGCAGGCCGGTATAACGGAACGGCGCGACGAAGGAGATTTCGCCTGATCGCATCGACAGTATGATCGCCTGATAACCGACCAGCACCAGAATGGCCGAAGCCGCCAGATGCGACACGATCATGAAGTTCATCGGTTGCCAGCCGCCGAAGGGCACGATCAGCAGGCCGCCCACCGCCATGTTGACGAAGGCGGTGATGACGGTGATGGCGAGCGAGGGCACATCGGCATACATTTTCCGGGTCAGCAGATCGCGCGCAGCAGTGACGGCGAGCGATGCGACGACCAGAAGCGCACCCGGCGTGAAGCCTTCCGGGCCGGGCCTGATGATGACGAGCACGCCGATAAAACCGACGATGATCGCCACCCAGCGCCGCCAGCCCACGGGTTCGCGCAGGAACAGCGCCGCACCCAGCGTCACCACCAGGGGCAGGGACTGCAATATGGCCGAGGCATTGGAAAATTCGATAAGGCCGAGCGCCGTCAGATAGAGCACGGCCGCCGTCACCTCGCAGAGACAGCGCAGGATGATGATGGGGCGCAGGAGGGTTTTCAGCGGCCGAAGCGCGCCGAAATGGCGGGCGGCGATATAGATCAGCACCACCGTCATGATGCCGCGGACGAACATGATCTGGCCGGTGTTGATATAAGGGGTGACGGATTTCGTCAGGGCGTCATTGGCCGTGAAGCTTGCCATGGCGAGCGCCATCAACAGGGCGCCGCGCGTATTGTCCGTCAATGCCATTCCAAAATATCCCAGACCATGCACGGTTTTCCCGGCCGCCCTTTCGGGGCGGTTTGGGCCGCCTTTCCGGCGTGACCGCGCAT
Source organism: Agrobacterium sp. ST15.13.015 (assembly GCF_027871645.1). Classification (NCBI taxonomy): domain Bacteria; kingdom Pseudomonadati; phylum Pseudomonadota; class Alphaproteobacteria; order Hyphomicrobiales; family Rhizobiaceae; genus Agrobacterium; species Agrobacterium sp. ST15.13.015. Next base: position 23,900 of record NZ_JAQAHF010000010.1, on the reverse strand, counting down.
TCCTCCATGTAAAGAGACGTGGCACGGCACAGCCGGCATTTCAACCGTTTATATGGGTGGGTGGACGAGAAACAGTTTCAGCCGTCGCTCAGCCGCCGGTCACGCTCATATGGCGAGAGACGGCAGGCCGGTTGTGGGTGCGGTCAATGATGAAATCATGCCCCTTCGGCTTGCGCAGAAGGGCTTCATCAATGGCGCTGGAAAGATAGGCGTCGCTGCCGGAGGCGCGCAGCGCGGTGCGCAGATCGGCGGCGTCATCCTGGCCCAGGCACATATAAAGCGTGCCGGTGCAGGTGAGGCGGACGCGGTTGCAGCTTTCGCAGAAATTATGCGTCATCGGCGTGATGAAGCCGAGCCGGCCTCCGGTTTCCTTCACCGTGACGTAACGGGCGGGGCCGCCGGTCTGGTAATCGCTGTCGATGAGCGTGAAGCTCTTTTCCAGATCGGCGCGCAACTGCGAAAGCGGCAGGTAGCGGTCGGTCCGGTCTTCCTCGATCTCGCCCATCGGCATGGTTTCGATCACGGTCAGGTCCATGCCGCGACCATGGGCGAAACGCATGAGGTCGGGAATCTCGGCGTCGTTGAAGTCCTTCAGCGCCACCGCGTTGAGCTTGATCTTGATGCCTGCGGCCTGGGCGGCGTCTAGCCCCTCCATGACGCGGTCACGATCGCCCCAGCGGGTGATGTGGCGGAATTTGTCGCGGTCGAGCGTATCGAGCGACACGTTGATGCGGCGCACGCCGCAATCGGCGAGTTCTGCGGCGAATTTCGCAAGCTGCGAGCCGTTGGTGGTCAGCGTCAGCTCGGTGAGGGCGCCTGTGCGCACATGCCGGCCGAGATTTCGCACCAGCGACATGATGTTCTTGCGCACCAGCGGCTCGCCACCGGTCAGCCTCAGCTTGCGCACGCCGCGCGTTATGAAGACGGAACAGAGCCGGTCGAGTTCTTCGAGCGTCAGAAGGTCCTTCTTCGGCAGGAAGGTCATGTGTTCGGACATGCAATAGGTGCAGCGGAAATCGCAGCGGTCGGTGACGGAAACGCGCAGATAGGTGATTGCGCGGCCGAAAGGGTCCACCATCGGTGTGCTGTTTTCCGTCAGGGTTTTCGCTTTTTCAAGCGAGCCGGAGAAACCGTTCACGTCTCATCCTCAATGCGCCTTGCGCCGGGCACACACGCCAAATGTGTACTCTATTAGCTGATGTAGTGGCTTGCCTATCGTGAGGCAAGTCCGTAATTCTGACGCATATGACGAGCTTGCGGAAGTGAAAAATGAGCGATGCCTGGCCGACCGAGCTGCTTGTGTCGAAAGACCGGCGCGAACTGACCGTTTCCTTCGATGATGGAAGCGTTTATCGCCTTCAGGCCGAGATGCTGCGCGTGCTTTCGCCCTCTGCCGAGGTGCAGGGCCATGGGCCGGGACAAAAGGTCACAGTGCCCGGCAAACGCGACGTTACCATCCGTTCCATGGTCGCCACCGGCAATTATGCGGTTCGCATCGTTTTCGACGATGGCCACGATAGCGGCATCTACACCTGGAAATATCTGAAGGAACTGGGTGAGACCGGGGACGCGCTGTTTGCGGATTATGAGCGGCAGCTCGCCGAAAAGGGCTTGAGCAGGGAACCGCGATACCGGTAGAGAAAACACCGAGGGAGACGCCCTCGTGAGAATGATGGCAAGGGGTTGAAGAACTGGTGCGTTTGGCAACGTTGTTGCATCCGCGCTTCGTCACCCCGGACTTGATCCTGGGTCCAGCGCGATCAAGTCCTTGATCGCGGTAGAGTCCTTTCACGGCGCAGACGCGCCGTGGCTGGATGCCGGATCAAGTCCGGCATGACGGAGGAAATGTTCTTGCGCGTTGCCGATAATCGGACGAGGGCAAAGCTCTTGTCTCACTATTTAAACGGGGTGGCGTGTGGCTGTAGAAGCGAACGGAAATGATCTGGCCCAGGTGGTCGTGTTGCTGGCGGCAGGCGTTGTCGCCGCGCCGATCTTCAAGCGTATCGGCCTCGGTTCGGTGCTCGGCTATCTGGCCGCCGGCCTGGTGATCGGGCCTTACGGTCTCGGTTTCTTCTCCGATTCGCAGGCCATTCTGCATATAGCGGAACTCGGCGTGGTGATGTTCCTGTTCATCATCGGCCTTGAAATGCAGCCGTCGCGGCTGTGGTCGATGCGGCAGGATATTTTCGGGCTGGGGGCGCTGCAGGTGCTGGTCTGCATGGCGGGCCTGACATTGATCGGGGTCGGTCTCGGTTTTCCCGTCATCATGTCCTTCGTCGCCGGCACCGGTTTCGTGCTGACATCGACGGCGATCGTCATGCAGATGCTGCAGGAGCGCAACAGCATGTCGAGCCTGAAAGGCCAGCGCATCATCGCCATCCTGCTGTTCGAGGATCTGGCCATCGTGCCGCTGCTGGCGCTTGTCGCTTTCCTCGGTTCGGGCGGCGAACATGTCACGGCGTCGGAGCGCTGGGCTTCCGTCGGCATCGCGCTTGCCGCCGTCGGTGCGCTCATCCTTGCCGGGCGTTATCTTCTCAACCCGTTCTTTCGCCTGCTCGCGGCTTCCGGCGCGCGGGAGGTGATGACGGCCGCGGCGCTGCTGGTGGTGCTGGGTTCGGCGCTTCTGATGCAGGTGAGCGGTCTTTCCATGGCCATGGGCGCCTTTCTCGCCGGCGTGCTGCTGTCGGAATCCTCCTTCCGCCATCAACTGGAGGCGGATATCGAGCCGTTTCGCGGCATTCTGCTCGGTCTGTTCTTCCTCGGCGTCGGCATGGCGATCGATCTTGCCGTCATCGCCTCCAACTGGCAGCTCGTGGTCATCAGCGTTGCGGGCTACATGCTGCTCAAGGCCTTCCTGATCTATGGCGTGGCGCGGGCGCTCGGCACCACCCGCCGCGAAAGCCTGGAACGGGCGGTGCTGATGGCGCAGGGCGGCGAATTCGCCTTCGTGCTTTATTCTGCCGCCGTCAGCGCCGGCATTCTCGACCGGGAGGCGAACGCCATACTGACGGCGACCATCATCATCTCCATGGTGCTGACGCCGCTGATGGTCATCCTGCATGACCGGCTGGTGCCGGCGGCGGTTCCCAATACCGACGATCTCGACGTGCCTGAAAATGTCGAGGGCAGCATTCTCCTCATCGGCTTCGGGCGTTTCGGCCAGATCGTCAGCCAGCCGCTTCTGGCGCGGGGCTATACGCTGTCGCTGATCGACAAGGATGCCGACTTCGTGCGCGATGCGGCGGAATTCGGTTTCAAGGTCTATTATGGCGACGGTTCGCGGGCGGAAATCCTGCATGCTGCCGGTGCGAGCACGGCGCGTGCCGTGCTTATCTGCGTCGACGACAAGGAGGCGGCCGTCAGGATCGCGGAGATCGTCAAGCACGAATTCCCGCTGGTGCCCGTTCTCGCCCGTGCTTACGACCGCGGCCATGCCATCGATCTGCTGAAGGCTGGCGTCGATTACCAGATCCGCGAAACGCTGGAATCGGCGCTGAATTTCAGCGAGGAAGTGCTCGGCGCCATGGGTGAGGAGCGGGAAGATGCCGCGCGTCTGGTGGAAGAATTCCGCGACCGCGACGAGGAACGTTTCGCCATGGAAGTCGTCGGCGGCATCTATGCCGGCCGTTCGCTGATCCGCGGCAATGCCCAGCCGGCCGATCTCGTTGCCGCCCGCACCGCCCGCGAGCGGGCCGAGCGGGAAAAGGCAGAAGCCGCAGAGGAATAGGACGCCCCGGTCTTTCGGCGGCGACAGAGGGAATTGGCAGGGATAGGTCATGACGATCATTCGCACGGTTGAGGAATTGAAGGCCATCTATGACAGCACGAGCGAGGCATCGATCGCCAAGGTGACAGCCACGCTGACGGCCGAATACCGGCTGATGATCGAGACTTCGCCGTTCCTGGCGCTGGCGACGGTCGGGCCGGAAGGCATGGACTGTTCGCCGCGCGGCGACAAGGGCGGCGTGGTGCGGGTGGCCGATGAGAGGACCGTGCTTCTGCCAGACTGGCGCGGCAATAACCGTGTGGATTCGCTTCTGAACATCGTGCGCGATCCGCGCGTGGCGCTGATGTTCCTGGTACCCGGCTCGAATACGACGATGCGCATCAACGGCCGTGCTGTGGTCTCCGTCGATCCCGACCTGCTGGAAAGCTTCGAGATGGACGGCAAACATCCGCGCACCGTCATTGTGGTGACAATCGATGAAGTCTATTTCCAGTGCGCCCGGGCGCTGATGCGCTCGGAACTATGGAACCCCGATAATTTCGTCGACCCGGCCTCGCTTCCGACACCCGGTCTTCTGCTCAAGGCGGCCAAGGCGGAATTCGATCAGGAGACCTATGACCGGGAATGGGCGGCGCGGGCGGCGAAGACCATGTGGTGAGGTGCAGTAACGACCGACCTTGGGCCGCTGAGGCAATCCTCGCAAGGCTTACGTCATTGGCGAAAGCGGAGCGTCTCACTCCGTCACCCCGGACTGGATCCGGGGTCTAGCGCGATCAAGTCCTTGATCGCAAGAGGCTTTTCTCACGGCGCAGACGCGCCGTGACTGGATGCCGGATCAAGTCCGGCATGACGGAGGAGATAGTGGTGCACACACCACCATCCTCACGTCCGATAAATCAGCCAGTTCTTGCCGGTATAGTTCTTCTGCATGCCGTCCTCGTAATAGACGGAGCGGTTCCGGCCGGTTTCCTTGGCATGGTAGAGCGCGGTGTCGGCGTGGCCGTAAAGTTCGCTCGGGTTGGTGGCCTGTGCGGCGGAAGCGAAGCCGAGGGAGATCGTCACCGTGCCGTAGTCGGCGCCCGATCTCGAATTGCGGAAGGGCGTGCTTTCCAGCGACAGGCGGATGCGCTCGCACATCACCATCACCTCTTCCGGCGTATTGCCGTCCAGAATGATGGCGAATTCCTCGCCGCCGCTTCTGGCGACAAAACCATCCTTGCGGACATTGGCGCGGATGACCGAGGCGACGGTGGCGAGAATCTTGTCGCCGACCGGATGGCCGAAAGTGTCGTTGATCCGCTTGAAATGATCGATATCGAGCAGGACGAGCGTGGTATATTGCAGGCCGATGGAGCTGTCATAGATGGATGCCAGCCGGTCGTCGAAGGCGCGCCGGTTGGACAGGCGCGTCAGCGAATCCGTATTGGCGATGCGCTTGTACTCATCCAGCTCCAGACGCACCTGATGCATTTCCTCGGCATGGCGGTTGACATCGTTGAAGGTCTTTTCGCCGTCGATGATCTTCGAGCCGGTGGCCTCGGCCAGCAGCGAAATCGCATTCCTCAGAATATTGCTGCTGGCGGCATTCTTGTCATCGATGCGCTGACGCGTTTCGCCGAGAATCCTGTTATAGTTTTCGATGGAGGATTGTTCGCGCCTCAGCGTGCCCAGGAGGCCCTCCAGTTCGCGCCTGAGCTTCTCATGCGCATCGTCGATGGACCGGGCGGGATTGCCTTCCCCGTAACGTGAGGACAGCTCGTCCAGATCCTCCTGCGTGACCCGGTTTCCAAGCGCGGCCAGATCCTTCGTCAGGGCAGGGTTCGAACCGATATAGGCTTCGTAAAAGAGGCTGTAGTTACGCGGGATCGGCGAAACACCCATGCTCCGCATGGCATAGGCAATCTGCCCGGCAATGTCGGGCCCCGTGGTTTTGGGCGTGGATGCCGTGTTCATCAAGAAACTCCAGTGAGTCTGCTTATCGACTATGATTATTATTATGAAGGTCGTTTTGGAAAGCTTAATTTAAGGGAAACTAATTTTTGTGCCCGGAAACTTCATTTTCGTCACTTTTTATCTTATTTAATTGATAAATATAAGTAATTTTCATTCTGAAGAATTCCGGAATTTTTTCCCTCTACTATTCGCCTTGGTGACAGCATCGCATTTATTCTGTCAATCCCAATAACGGGATTCGTGTGATTTATTTTGGCACAACAATATGTAGAAATAATTCCGCGGCGGAAAGCCATGGTGGTTTTTGAATTCGTGGAGATCCCGCCTATAGGCGGTTTTTTTTATCATTCGTGTCGGGATACAGGAATGTTACAGTCTTATCTTCCGTTCCCGTGCCATGCGGCACGCGGCGGTGCCGTTTTGTGACGGCGCGGCAACCGTTCGGTAAGGTTCAGGAAGAGGCCAGTTATGCTGCCGGCCGCAAGTTTGGCCGTATCGCCTGCGTGTCAGGATCTCAGCCTGATGACCGGGCATTCCGCCCCGGCCGCCGCCGCCGGCGCGTTTGGCGGGCGCACGATCAAGCCGTCGGAATGGGCCAATATCTTCATCATCGATGAATCCTGCTTCGCATGGGCTTCCGCCACCAGCAGGCCGTTTTCGTCCGTGCTGAAACGGGCGCGCAGATAATCCTGCCGATGATCATTCGCTTTCAACGGCGTGGCGGTGCGGGCGGTCGTCGTGCGTTGCAGCGGCGCGCGGCGGGCGATGCTGCGGAGCAGCGGTTCGAGGAACAGCAGGCCGCAGACGAGGCTGGCAACCGGGTTTCCGGGCAGGCCCAGAACCTGCATGGCGCCGATGGATCCGACCATCAGCGGTTTCCCCGGACGCATGGCGATGCGCCAGAAATCGAGCTGCATGCCTTCCGCCTTCAAGGCTGCCTGCACGAGGTCAAGGTCGCCGACGGAGGCGCCGCCGAGCGTCACCAGCACATCGACCTTCGCCGCGACCGCCTTGCCGATGGCGGCGCGGATCAGCCTGTCATCATCGGCAATGATACCGAGATCGAGAACCTCGGCACCCGCCTGCCGGGCGAGGGCTGCGACGCCGAAGGTGTTGGAGGCGATGATCTGCGCGGGCTGCGGCGCGCTTCCCGGCGGCAGCAACTCATCGCCGGTGGCGAGGATGGCGATGCGCGGCCTGCGATAGACGGTGAGCGCGGCATGGTTCATCGCCGCGGCGAGCGTCAGGTCGGTGAAACCGAGTTCCCGCCCGGCCTTCAGGGCCGCTTCGCCTTCGGTAAAATCCTGTCCGCGCGGGCGGATATGTCGCCCGGCGGTGACATCGAAGGCGGTGCGGATTTTTCCGCCCTCCAGCACTTCGGCATCTTCCTGAATGAGAACGGTGTCCGCACCCTGCGGCACGGGCGCGCCTGTGAAGATGCGCACGGCCTGGCCTTCATCCACCGTGCCGGTAAAAGCATGGCCGGCGGCCGCCTGACCGATGACGGTGAGGACCGAGCCAACTGCCGCTGCATCGGCGCTGCGCAGCGCATAACCGTCCATGGCCGAGGCATCGAAGGGGGGCTGGGTGAGGCGTGCAATGAGATCGGCCGAGAGAACCCGGCCATCGCATTCGGTAAGCGGCAGGGTTTCGCTTTCGGTCACCGGAGCCGCTGCTTCCAGAAGGCGTCTTATGGCCTCATCCATGGGCAGCAGCGGTTTCATTCACGTCTCCTGTCGCCGGAAATCGCCGGATTTGCCGCCGCTCTTTTCCAGAAGGCGGATATTGACGATTTCCATCGCCTTGTCGGCGGCCTTGGCCATGTCATAGATCGTCAGGCAGGCGATGGATACGGCGGTCAGCGCTTCCATCTCCACGCCGGTCTTGCCGGACAATTTCACCAGCGCTTCGACCCGCAGGCCGGGCAGGGCGGCGTCTTCGGTAATATCCACCGCCACCTTTGTCAGCATCAGCGGATGGCAAAGCGGGATGAGGTTTGCCGTCTGCTTGGCGGCCATGATGCCGGCGAGGCGTGCAGTGCCGATGACATCGCCCTTCTTGGCGTTGCCCTCGCGGATGAGCGCCAGCGTTTCCGGCTTCATTTTCACGAAGCCTTCGGCGACTGCAACACGGACGGTCTCGGCCTTGTCGCCGACATCGACCATATGCGCTTCGCCGCCGGCATCGATATGGGTGAGCTTTCCCGCCTCGCTCATCGGTGCATTATTCCGCTGCCAGAATGCCGGATTGGCCGGTCAGCAGCGCTTTGGTGGCCGCCGTCACATCGTCCTTGCGCATCAGGCTTTCGCCGACGAGGAAGGTACTGATGCCGCTTTTTTCGAGACGCTTACAATCCTCGAAGGTGAAGATGCCGCTCTCGCCGACCAGCAGCTTTTCCGCCGGCACGAGGCCTGCGAGCTTCTCGCTGGTTTCGAGGCTGACTTCGAAGGTGCGCAGGTTGCGGTTGTTGATGCCGAGAAGCGGCGAGGAAAGCTTCAGCGCCCGTTCCGTTTCTTCCTCATCGTGCACTTCCACCAGCACATCCATGCCGAGCGCGAAAGCCTCGTCTTCAAGGCGTTTCGCCTCGTCGTCGGACAGCGAGGCCATGATGAGGAGAATGCAGTCCGCGCCCCAGGCGCGGGCCTCATGCACCTGATAGGTCTCGAACATGAAATCCTTGCGCAGCGCCGGCAGGGCGCAGGCATTGCGGGCGGCGGTCAGGAATTCCGGGGCGCCCTGAAAGCTTGGGCTATCCGTCAGCACTGAAAGACAGGCGGCGCCACCGGCTTCATAGGCGGCGGCCAGCGCCGGCGGATCGAAATCCGGACGGATGAGGCCCTTGGAGGGGCTGGCCTTCTTGATTTCGGCGATCAGGCCGAACTTGCCTTCGGCCTGCTTTGCCCGGAGCGCCCTGTAGAAACCGCGCGGCGCGCTCTGGTCTGCGGCCATGGCCTTCAGGTCGGCCAGCGAAACCTTCGCCTTGGCGGCGGCGATTTCCTCGCGCTTGTAAATCTCGATCTTTTTCAGAATGTCGCTCATGATCTCGCTCTCATTCCTGAACCTCGTTGGACACGGCAACCAGACGGTCGAGCGCGGCTGCGGCCTTGCCGCTGTCCAGCGCCTCGCTGACGATCGCCATCGCCTCAGACAGTGTCTCCGCATTGCCGGCGATAACCAGTGCTGCGGCCGCATTGCACAGCGACACGTCACGATAGGCGTTGCGTTTGCCGGATAGAACCTCGCGCAGCGCCGCCGCATTGGCAATGCCGTCGCCGCCCTTCAGATCTTTCATGGACGCGGGCTCGACACAGAAATCCTTCGGCGTCAGGTCGAAGGTGCGAATCTTGCCATTTTCCAGTGCCGCGACATGGGTAACGCCCGTGGTCGTCACCTCGTCCATGCCGTCGCCATGGACGACCCAGATGCTTTCCGAACCCAGATCGCGCAGCACTTCCGCAAGCGGCACCAGCCAGCGCGGCGAAAAGACGCCAAGCAGTTGCCGTTTGGCGCCCGCCGGGTTGGAGAGGGGGCCGAGCAGGTTGAAGATGGTGCGCGTGCCGAGTTCGACGCGGCTTGGGCCGACATGGCGCATGGCCGAATGGTGAAGCTGCGCGAACATGAAACCGAGACCCGCCTCGCTGATGCAGCGGGCGATGAGTTCAGGACCGATATCGAGCTTCACGCCGAGCGCCGAGAGCGCATCCGCCGTGCCGGATTTGGAGCTCAGCGCCCGGTTGCCGTGCTTTGCGACCGGCAGGCCGGTGCCAGCGACGATGATCGAGGCGAGCGTCGAGATATTATAGGTGCCGATGCCGTCACCGCCGGTGCCGACGATATCGATGGCATTGGCGGGGGCCGAAACCGGCAGCATGCGGGAACGCATGGAGGAGACGGCGCCGACGATTTCGTCCACCGTTTCCCCGCGCACGCGCAGCGCCATCAGGAAGCCGCCGATCTGCGACGGCGTGGCTTCGCCCGACATCAGAATGTCGAAAGCCGCGCGCGATTCCTCGCGGTTCAGGCTTTCTCCATTGGCGACCTTGGCGATCAGCGGCTTCAGTTCGGCCATCTTGTCGCCCCCCCGGGTTAGAAGCCGACCATCGCCTGATCGGCGAGGGCCTGATTGATGGTGACACCATAGTCATTCTGCAGGCGGTTGACCATCTGGTCCAGCATGTCGTCGCCGGCCGCGCGGGCAATGGCGGCGAACTGCTGGTCGTCATTGGCGAGCGCGTCGGCAGGCGCATTGGTGTCGACCGAGGTGACCTTGAAGAGGATACGGCTGGAACCGTCGGCATCGGCCGCCGTGCCCACCTTGCCCTCCGCGCCGGAGAAGACCGCCGCGATGGTCTGCTGGCCGAAAATGGCGTCTTCGCTGTTGCGGCGCAGGCCGGACTTCTGTTCGACGGCAAGGCTCAGCTCACCGGCCACGGCTTCCAGCGTGTCGCCCTTTTCGACGCGCGCCTTCAGTTCCTCGGCCTTGGCGGCAAGCGCGTTGCGCTGCTGCTCCGCCGTCCAGTCAGCCACGACATCGTCGCGAACTTCGGCAAGTGTGCGGTCGCGGGCGGCGATGATCTGGTCGACATCGAACCAGATGTAGCCTTCACGGCCGAGATTGATCGGCAACGCTTCCGTGCCGGGTTCGGTCTTGAAGACCTCCTGCGCGAGCTGCGGGGAGGGCAGACCCTGAACCGCATCGCCCTTTTCATCGAGGCCGGAAGCGTCGATGGCGGCGATGGTGACGGGTTTCAGGTTCAGCTGCGTTGCCGCATCGGCGAGCGAAGAACCGCCGGCGCGCAGATCCTCGTAACGGTCGTGAACATTGGTGATTTCTTCCGCAGCGGCGGCGGTGGCGAGGTCCTTGCGGATATCTTCCTTCGCCTCTTCCAGCGTGCGTGTCGTTTCCGGCTTGATGCCGGTGACGCGCAGGAGAACCGGGCCGAAGGAACCCTGGACCACCGGCGACACACCGCCATCCTTCTGGATGGCGAAAGCCGCGTCGGCAATCGACTGGTCGGGGATGGTATCCCTGGTGAATTCGCCGAGGGTGACGTCGGAAGCGGTCTTGCCCTGATCCTTCACCACCTGGTCATAGGTGGTGTTGCCGAGGCGGATCTGCTCGGCGGCGGCCTCTGCCATTTCCTTTTCAGGGAAGGTCAGCTGCTCCACCGTGCGGCGGCCGGCGGTGCGGAAGCTGTCCTTGTGGCTGTTATAATAATCGGCGATCTGGGCGTCGGTGACGGCGGCCTGATCGGCGATATCGGACGGCTCAAGCTTCACATAGGTGAACTTGCGAAACTCGGGCGCACGATATTTCGTCTTGTTGGTTTCGAACCAGGGGGCAAGCACGTCGTCGCCCGGCGCCTTGACCGGCGGAATGACGGCGTTCGAAAGAATGACGTAATCGACGGCGCGCTGCTCGTTGCGATATTGCTTCAGCGCATCCACCAGCACCTGCGGCGCGGCAAAACCGTCGGAAACGGCTTCGACGATCTGGCTGCGGACGGCGACCTTACTGCGTTCCTTGATATAGTCATCCTCGCGGAAACCGGAATTGCGCAGGCGCTCGCTGAAGAGATTGCGGTCGAACTGGCCGTTGACCGCCTTGAAGGCCGGGTCTTCGGCGATGAGATTGGCGAGGCGGTTTTCCGAAAGGCCGAGATTCATCTTCGAGGCCAGCTCGTCAAGCGCTGCACCGGCCGCAAGCTGGCTGAACACCTGACGGTCGATGCCGAATGCCTTGGCCTGCTCGGTCGTCAGCCTTGTGCCGAACTGGCGGCTGAGATCGGAAATCTGGCGCTGATAGGCGAGGCGGAATTCCTCCGTGCTGACCGTCTGGTCGCCCACCGTCATGACGGCGTGGGAATTGGCGGTGACAAGCGATGCGGAAACGCCCCAGATGCCAAAAGAGACAACAAGCAGGAGAAGCAGCAGCTTGGCTGCCATGGTTCGAGAAGCATTTCTCAGGGAATCGAGCATCGTTATGCAAACCTCACAGGAACGTCGTCGCGGTCGCCGGCTCTCCGGCCCGCAACGTATCGGCGTTCCTTAAATCAATCCAAACGGAAATTGAAGGGAATTTGCCTTGGAAAAACGGGGTTTTGAAAACGCTTGTGTGATTGGAGGCGGGATTTCCCGCCATCGTCTTCGCCGCCTTGCCCCCGCGAAGCGCAAAATAAAACCGCCCGGAAGGTCTAGGCGGTTGAAAAGAATCACTTTTAAGCGGCCGTCTGCCCGGCTTGCCGCGCTCAGAAGGCGCGGTCGCGCCGGATCATCGCCTTGAATTCCTCGTCTTCACGTCGCATTTCGGCGACCACGGATATCATCGATGTCACGAACATAACGCTGATCAGGGCAAGAAGCATTGTCAGAAATGTGAACATGATATCGTCTCCGGGAGTTTCGAGAAAATTCTCTCCGTTATCAGTAGTAATTCATATACTGATAACGGGCGGTCAGCTGCGGATAGTCCGGGCCCAGTTTTTCAGGTTTCTGTTCATAAAGGCTAAACGTCGTTGCTACCATTGCGATAACCAGTACTGTCCAGGCGGTGCTGATGACGCTGATTTTCGCCGAAGTAGACTGTTTTTCTCTTACAAACATCTGTCCGTTCCTTTGGTTCTTTCTTAACGCGCCATGTCCAAACATGTTCCGCGTCAACCGTAAAAATCGATTAGCATCGCGCCTGTGAAACTTCCTTGAATGGTTCGTTCATCTGGCGTTCAGGAAACTGGCTAAGGCCGTCATTCGAGAAAAATATACTCGGCAGCGAATGAAGCGATGATCGAAAGGACGATCATGAAGGCCAGCATTTTCAATTCTCCGGATGCTTAACGAGTGAGGGGCGTTTCGGTTTCCCGATGCCGTGCATTTAGACAAAATAGCTGTGAAACCGCACTGAACGGCCCATTCATCCGCGGTTCACGCCGCAGCCACGCTTGTGAGGGGTTGGTTATAAAGTCTTGCGCCGCGTGCCTCTCCATGACAAAAGGCGGCACATATGCTGAAGCGTCGAGACGCGCCCACCATCTGAGAGCGATATGACGATTGCCTTTTATCCAGGATCCTTCGATCCGATGACCAACGGACATCTGGATGTGCTTATTCAGGCGCTGAACGTGGCGTCGAAAGTCATCGTTGCGGTCGGCATTCATCCCGGAAAAGCGCCGCTGTTCAGCTTCGAGGAGCGCGCAGGGCTGATAAAGCGGGCGCTTGCCGAACATCTGCCGGGCGAGGCGGCGCGCATGGAAGTCGTCTCCTTCGATAATCTCGTCGTCGATGCCGCCCGCCAGCACGGCGCGCGCCTTCTGCTGCGCGGCCTGCGCGACGGCACCGATCTCGATTATGAAATGCAGATGGCCGGGATGAACCGCCAGATGGCGCCCGATATCCAGACCGTATTCCTGCCCGCCGGCACCTCGTCGCGACCCATTACAGCCACATTGGTCCGGCAGATCGCCGCCATGGGCGGCAATGTCGACGCCTTCGTGCCGAAAGCCGTGCTTGAAGCCCTCAACGCCAAGCTGAAGCGCTAACTTCAGCCTTACATTCTGGAGCCAATCCGATGAAACTCGTTCGATTTGCCTTTGCCGGCGCCATGTTTGCAGGCGCTCTCGCCGCCAGCACCTTCGCTTCCGCCGCCGAACTCCTGACCGTGCAGCTGAAGGACGGCCCCGTTGTCATCGAACTGATGCCGGATGTCGCGCCCAAGCACGTGGCGCAGATCGAGGCGCTGGCCAAGAAGGGCGCTTATGACAATGTCGCCTTCCATCGCGTCATCGATGGCTTCATGGCGCAGACCGGCGACGTGCAGTATGGCAATATGGAGAAGGGCTTCAGCGCCCAGCGTGCGGGTACGGGCGGTTCCGACCTGCCGGATATTCCGGCCGAATTCTCCAAGGTTCCGTTCACGCGCGGGGTGGTCGGCATGGCCCGCTCACAGGATCCGAATTCCGCCAATTCGCAGTTCTTCATCATGTTTGCCGACGGTCCGTTCCTGAACGGCCAATATACCGTGGTCGGCAAGGTCGTGTCCGGCATGGAAGCCGTCGACAAGATCAAGCGCGGGCAGGGCAGCAACGGCGAAGTTTCCAACCCCGACCGGATGATCAAGGTCACCGTCGGCAAGAAGTAAGGTAGGGCAATAGAGCCCGAACAGAGGAGAATAGTCATGGCCGAGATCAAGGATCCGGAGAACACCATCATCATGGAAACGACGACCGGCAAGGTCGTGATCCAGCTGCTTCCGGAAGTTGCGCCTGGCCACGTTGCCCGCATCAAGGAACTCGTCTCGGAAGGCGCTTACGATGGCGTGGTTTTCCACCGCGTCATCGAAGACTTCATGGCCCAGACGGGCGACGTGAAGTTCGGCAAGAAGGGTTCGGAAAGCTTCAACCCGGCACGCGCCGGCATGGGCGGCTCCGACAAGCCGGACCTGAAGGCCGAGTTCTCCGCCATTCCGCACGTGCGCGGCACCTGCTCCATGGCCCGTTCGCAGAACCCGAACTCCGCCAACTCGCAGTTCTTCATCTGCTTCACGGATTCTCCGTGGCTCAACAAGCAGTACACCGTCTGGGGCCAGGTCATCGAAGGCATGGAGGCCATCGACAAGATCAAGCGCGGCGAGCCGGTGAAGGACCCCGATTCGATCGTTTCCATCAAGCTCGCTTCTGCGGCCTGAGGATAGCGTATAAAGTGTTTACCCGCTCCGCAGGAAACTGCGGGGCGTTTCACATTGATGACAAGGGTGCCAACCTCTCCGTCGTCATCCTCGGGCTTGTCCCGAGGATCTAACGATCCCCGACGGCTACGTGGTTAGATCCTCGGGACAAGCCCGAGGATGACGTCTCGTTAGACGAAGCCTTGTCACTACCCACCACCCGCCCCATTGAGGGCGGGTTTTGATATTTTCGAGAGCCCTTGCAATGCGTGTAGACCTGTTCGATTTCGATCTGCCCGAGGAGAATATCGCCCTGCGCCCCGCGAACCCGCGCGACAGCGCGCGCCTGTTGGTCGTCGATCCGAATGAGAACCGCATGGAAGACCATCGCGTCTTCGATCTGCCGTCCTTCCTGAAGCCTGGCGACGCGCTGGTGTTCAACGATACCCGTGTCATTCCCGCCCAGCTGGAAGGTGTGCGGCTGCGCGAAGGCGCGCCGGAGACAGCGGTTTCGGCCACGCTGCACATGCGCGCCGATCAATCCCGCTGGAAGGCCTTCGCGCGTCCCGGCAAGCGCATCAAGCAGGGCGACCGCATCCGTTTCGGTTACGAGCGCGACAATGCCTGCGGCCTTGCGCATCTGGAAGCCACCGTCGAGGAGAAGGGCGAGGAGGGCGAGATCACGCTGCTGTTCGACGTCTCCGGCCCGGTGCTGGATGAGGCGATTGCTTCCGTCGGCCATATTCCCCTGCCGCCCTACATCGCGGCCAAACGGCCGGAGGATGCGCAGGACCAGACCGATTACCAGACCATCTATGCCCGCGAAAAGGGAGCCGTTGCCGCCCCCACCGCCGGGCTGCATTTCACGCCCGATCTGTTTGCCGCGCTGGACAGGGTGGGCATCGAGCGGCATTTCGTGACGCTTCACGTTGGGGCAGGCACTTTCCTTCCCGTGAAGTCCGACGATACCGACGATCACAAGATGCATTTCGAGATCGGCCATGTGTCGCAGGAAACCGCCGACCGGCTGAATGCGGTAAAGGCGCGCGGCGGACGTATCGTTTGTGTCGGCACGACATCGCTGCGCCTGATCGAAAGTGCGGCCGATGAGAATGGCGTTATCCACCCATGGTCCGATGCCACCGGCATCTTCATCACGCCGGGATACCGCTTCCGCGCGGTCGATATTCTGATGACGAATTTCCACCTGCCGAAATCGACGCTGTTCATGCTCGTTTCGGCTTTCTGCGGTCTCGAAACGATGCGTGACGCTTATAAGCACGCCATCGAAACTGGATACCGCTTCTATTCCTATGGCGATTCCAGCCTGTTGTTCCGGAAAAACTGATGCACGACAAATTCACCTTCACCCTGAAAGCCACGAGCGGCGGCGCACGCCTCGGCGAAGTCGCCATGCCGCGCGGTATCATCCGCACGCCCGCCTTCATGCCGGTCGGCACCGTCGGCACCGTCAAGGCCATGTATCTCGATCAGGTGCGGGAGCTTGGGGCCGATGTCATTCTCGGCAATACCTATCACCTGATGCTGCGGCCGGGTCCGGAGCGAGTTGCCCGCCTTGGCGGCCTGCATGAGTTGATCCGCTGGCCGCATCCGATCCTTACCGACAGCGGCGGTTTTCAGGTGATGTCGCTTTCCGGTCTGCGCAAGCTGGACGAGCAGGGCGTGACCTTCAAGAGCCATGTGGACGGTTCGCTGCATCATATGTCGCCGGAACGCTCCATCGAAATCCAGGGCATGCTCGATTCGGATATCCAGATGCAGCTCGATGAATGCATCGCGCTGCCGGCCGAACGCAAGGAAATCGAGCGCGCCATGGAAATGTCGCTGCGCTGGGCCGAGCGCTGCCGCGTCGCCTTTGGCGAGCAGCCCGGCAAGGCCATGTTCGGCATCGTGCAGGGCGGCGACCAGCCGGATTTGCGTATTCGTTCCGCAGAGGGACTGAAGCAGCTCGATCTGAAGGGTTATGCGGTCGGCGGCCTTGCCGTTGGCGAGCCGCAGGATGTGATGCTCGGCATGCTCGATATCACCCTGCCGGTGCTGCCCACCGAAAAGCCGCGTTACCTGATGGGCGTCGGCACGCCCGATGACATCCTGAAATCGGTGGCGCGCGGCATCGACATGTTCGACTGCGTGATGCCGACCCGTTCCGGCCGCCATGGTCTCGCCTTTACCCGTCGCGGCAAGGTCAATATCCGCAATGCCCGCCATGCCGAGGATATGCGCCCGCTCGACGAACAATCCAACTGCCCGGCCTCGCGCGATTATTCCCGCGCCTATCTGCACCATCTCACCCGCGCCAACGAGGCGCTGGGCGGCATGCTGCTCTCCTGGCACAATCTTGCCTATTATCAGGAGCTGATGCAGGGTATCCGCAAGTCTATCGAGGAAGGCCGTTTTGCCGATTTTTATGCGGAAACCATCGAAATGTGGGCGCGGGGCGATATAGACCCCATCTGACTCTTCCCGACTTTTTCTCCTGTTTCGGACGCTTTCCTTGGCACACGCGCCTTACGTTCTTTTCCGGGATGACACGACCGGCACGGTGACAGCCTTCACCGAGCCGGAAGACATCATCGTCGCGGATGAACCGGCGTCGTTTTTTGCTGCGCTGAGGCGCATGGAAGAGCTGCGCCGGGCCGGGAAATACCTCGCCGGCTATATGTCCTATGAAGCGGGCTTCCTGTTCGAGCCGAAGCTTGCGCCTTTTGCGGATGAGCCTCGCAACGTGCCGTTTCTCAATTTCGGCGTCTTTTCCGGTCCGCAGCCGGATGAGGGTCGGTTCGCGCGCCCGGCAAATCTGCCGGATGCGGATGCGTTTCTGTCCGGTCCCGTGCCGGCATGGAGCCTTCAAGACTATTGCCAGCGTTTCGCGCGGCTGCACGGGCATCTGCGTCGCGGCGACTGTTACCAGGGCAATCTGACCATGCCCGTTCATGCCCGCTGGAGCGGCGATCCGCTGACGGCCTTCTGGTCGCTCATCGAACGGCAGCCGGTGAAATATGGCGCGCTTGTCGATCTCGGCGGCCCGGTCATCCTGTCGCGCTCGCCGGAACTGTTCTTCTCGGTTGACGGGCAAGGTTTCATCGAAACCCATCCGATGAAGGGAACGACACCGCGCGGAGCCGATGCGGAAGAAGACCGGGCGATTGTCGAGGCGATGCTGGCGGACGAAAAGACGCTCGCCGAAAACCGTATGATCGTCGATCTGCTGCGCAACGATATTTCCCGCATTACAGAAGTCGGCAGCCTTGATGTGCCGCGGCTGTTCGATATCGAGACCTATCCGACCGTGCACCAGATGGTGAGCCATGTGCGGGCGAAACTTCTGCCTGACGTGACGGTGGAAGATATTTTCGCCGCCCTGTTTCCCTGCGGCTCCGTTACCGGCGCACCGAAAATGTGGGCGATGAAAATCCTGCGCGAGTTGGAAGCGACGCCGCGCGACGCCTATTGCGGCGCAATCGGCTTCATGTCTCCAAATGGTGAGATGCGGTTCTCCGTGGCGATCCGTACGCTCAGCCTGTTTGACGACGGCCGTGCCGTCTTCAATGTCGGCGGCGGTATCGTGTTCGATTCCGTTGCCGAGGCGGAATATGACGAGTGTCTGTTGAAATCGAAATTCGCGGTGGGGGACAGGTTGCTTCGGGGTTAGTCGCCTCCCTCATTCCTGTGCTTGTCACAGGAATCCAGCCAGCCCAAGTCCTTGGGCTGAAAAGACTCCTCCCGCCGCACGGACGTGCGTCGACTGGATTTCTGTGACAAGCACAGGAATGAGGGAGGTTGGAGGAAGCTCCGAGGTAGGCAGCCAAATGTGTGCCCTTAGGAAAGCCGGCTACGGTTTTCGCTACCAAACGTCCTCAGCGCCCGATCACCTCAAACACTCCATTCTCCACCAGCACTTCCTTTGCCGCCGCATGGCTCAGAAAACCCGCTGGGCTGGCGCTGGCGCCATAGGCGCCTGATTGCAGGATGGCGAGGAGGTCGCCGGCCTTGAGCTTCGGTAGCGCCGCATTGCGGGCGAGTGTATCGAGCGGCGTACAGAGCGGGCCGACGATGGTTGCCGTCTCTTCATGCTCCGCCAGCATCATGGCCGGTGCGACGATGGGATAGTTGCGCTTGACGATCTGGCCGAGATTGCCGGAAGCGGCCAGGTGATGGTGCATGCCGCCATCCGTCACCACGAAGGTAGTGCCGCGCGAGGTCTTTACCGAATTCACCTCCGCCACATAGACGCCGCCGGGACCGGCGAGGAAACGGCCGGGTTCGACGATGACATGGGCGTCGGTTATCAGCGGATGCGCCTTTACGAGCGCCTTTAGATCGGGAATGGCGGCGCTGACTTTTTCAAGATCGAGCGGCATTTCGCCTGCGAAATAGGGAATGCCGAGACCGCCGCCGAGATCGATGGTTTCGAGCGGCCTGCCGAGCATCCCGGCCAAGCGCGCGGCAAGGGAAATGCCGTGTCTCCACTGGGAGACAAGCATGTCGGCATCGAGGATCTGTGTGCCGCCGTAAATATGGACGCCGACGAGATCGATATATCGGGCGTCCTTGAAGAGCGGCAGGACATTTTCCAGCTCTTCCTCATCGAAACCGAAGGCGGTGGCCTTGCCGCCCATGCGCATCGCGCCGGCCTGTGCATCCGGCACCGGATTGATGCGGATCGAGGCTTTGACCGACTTGCCGATCGCCTCGATGCGGGTAATTTCCTCGGCGCTTTCGATGTGGATTTCGCCGATGCCGCCCTCGATCACTTCGCACAGCTCGGCCATGCCTTTGCCGGGGCCGGCGAAGATGATATTTTGCGTTGCGACACCGGCCTTGATGGCGGCGCGATATTCGCCGACGGAAGCGATTTCCGCACCCGCACCTTCCTGCCGGAAAAGCGAGACGATGGCGGGCAGGGGATTGGCCTTCACCGAATAATAGATATCGGCAAAGCCGCCGAGCGCGGTTTCGAGATCGCGATAGGCGCGGCGCATGGCGGCGGCGTCATAGAGGAAGCAAGGCGTTCCGGTCCCGGCGACAATATCGCGCACCGGCAGTCCGCCGATCATCAGATCGTTCTCGCTTGTGTCGAATAACGCGGCTGCAAAAGCCGGGCCGTGGCTCTGGGGCTTATCCGTTGGCGCCATTGTCCGTCCGTTCGCGCACCAGCGCGCGGTAATCCACCTTGCCATTGGCCGTGACCGGCAGCCGTTCCACCAGTTCGATGGCGCGCGGGATCATGAAGGGGGCGAGCATTTCGGCGGCCTTCTTCAGAGCCGCCGTTACATCGATGTTCTGGTTGGCGGCAGTCGCCACGGCATGGACCTTTTCGCCCGCAAAGGGGTCCGGCAGGCCGATGACAGCGACCTGCTGGAAAAGCCCTGTCGACATCAGGCTTTCCTCAACCTCGGTCGGGCTGATGCGATAGCCCGACGATTTGATCATCGCATCGTTGCGGGCGACGAAACTGAAGAAACCATCCTCGTCCTCCACCGCCAGATCGCCGGAATAACACACGGTCTCGCCGCCCATCGCCGCCGGAATGAAGGGGTGAGGGCGCAGCACCTTTGCCGTCTCCTCCGGCCGGTTCCAGTAACCCAGCGAGACGGTCGGGCCGCGATGCACGAGAATGCCGGGCTCACCCGGCCTCGCCCTCTGTCCCTCGGCGGTGACGATGAAGATTTCGCATTCGGGAATGGCCTTGCCGATGGAGGTCGGGCGGCGGTCGATCTCATCGGGGGGCAGGAAGGTGGAGCGGAAGGCTTCCGTGAGGCCGTACATCAGGTAGATTTTCGTATCCGGCAGCTTCTCGCGCAGCGCTTTTACGGTTTCCTGCGGCACGCGTCCGCCGGAATTGGTGATGTAACGCAGATGCGGCAGAGGCGTCTTTGTGAGCGACGGGGCCGCTTTCGTCAGGATCGCCCAGATCGTCGGCACGCCGGCGAGACCCGTGATGGCATGGTCGCGCAGATCACGGACGATCTCATCGCCCAGCCGAAAGGTGGAGATGATCGTGGCCGCACCCTGTTCCACCGCCGTCAGCAGCTGGTTCAGGCCATAATCGAAGCTGAAGGGCAGGAGGGAGAGAATGCGGTCCTTGGCCGTAATCTCAAGATAGGTACGCACGATGCGCGCGCCGGCCAGAAGATTGCGGTGAGACAGCATCACGCCCTTCGGCGAGCCGGTGGAGCCGGAGGTATAAAGAATGGCGGCCAGGTCTTCGCCGATTGCCGCTGAAGGCCGGGCGAGTGTCTCGGCGCGGGCCTCTATCTCTTCCGCCAGCAGCACCGTGACCTCGGGAAGGTCTTCCAGTGCCGCTTTCAGCTCATCCATCATCGCCGCGCTGCTGATGACGATTTTCGCGCCACAATCGCTAACGATATGGCGGATCTGCTGCGCCTTCAGCAATGCGTTCACCGGCACGAAGACGCCGGACGCCATGCTCACGCCAAAGATCGACCAGCATTCCTCAATGCCGCGCGGCAGATAGATGACGACGCGGTCTCCGCGTTGCGCTCCGGCTTCCTGCAATGCCGCCGCGCAACGGGCCGCCGCTGCGGCAAATTCGCGATAATTCAGCGATCGGTCCTTGTGGACGAGGGCCTGATCGTCGCTCGCGGCGCGGGCGGCAAGCAGGTGGTGCAGCAGGAAATGGGGTGTCATCTCCTCCGTTCCCTGAGGACGAAGGCGATGAGATCGGCCGGCGTGCCGAGATTGTCGGGCGTGAAATGTTCGTCATCGAGAATGATGCCGAACCTTTCGCCGAGGAAAATCATCAGTTCCAGAAAGCCGAGCGAATCGATTACGCCGCCTTCGAGAAGCTGCGTATCGGCGGCAAAGGGGGCATAGGCGGGAAAACGGTCGGAGAGGTAGGAATAGATGGTATCGGCAACGTCGATTTCACTCTTTTTCGCTGCAAGCATGCTCGTTCTCCGATTTCCCGCGTCTTTCCCAATGACCTGCCCGGAACGGCGCTTTTTCTGTAAAGGCCAAGATTCCGTCAAGTCGCGCACGACTCACTAAAATACCTACGGTGGCAATAACACCAACTCTGAGTATGCTTCGTTAATAAATCGTGGGTTCCATGCGCCTTTTACTTGTATCGGTGCAGATTTATGTGCGGCAAGCCCGCCGGCCTTTCGCTCTGCGCCCATTGCCGCCATGGTCAGCGCAAGCCGGCCATGGCCAAGAAGGTGGCGGGCGATTGCGGATATGTGCCTTTGCGCGACCTGCCGGTCTTCGCAATGGATGAGGCGGGCGGATGGCAATCTTTTGGTCGTGGTTTTCAGGAAGACCAGAGGGTAATGGCGGTTCTCCGCCTCCATAACCGCCACGATGCAGCCGAGACGGGCGTGGTCTTCCAGCATGTCGCGCATTTCGGCGGAGAGTATTTCCGGTTTTATCTCGCCTGGCGGCCGCAGCCGTGCGCTTGCCGGGCGAAGCGCTGCAAAGGGCAGCGGATAAAAAAGCGTGCAATCGGTCACCGTCGCAAAGCCCAGCCTCTCATTCAGCTTGCAGGCTTCGGGAGAGGGGGTGAGATCGGTGAAGATTTCGTCCTCATTGGATGACGCCATCTGCAACATGCGCGGGGCGAACCAGCGGCAGGAAGGCTCCACATACCAGCTCGACAGGTTGACGACGATCCTGCCGGTCTGCGGCAGACGGCTTTTGATCGTCAGCAGCACACCTGCGGCATCGTCGCCCTTCATCAGCAATTGCCCGACCGGACCGAGTTCGCGCCGCTCGTGATGTTCGCTGACGAGCGACAAACCGCGCGACCAGAAGGCCGCGGTTTTTTCCGGGAAGCCTTTCGCCAGAAGAGCGACGGCGGCGACGCGGTTTCCGTTGTCGATCGGTACGATTTTCAGGGTCGCTCTCCGCAGGTCTGGCGTCGTTCTGGGCGGGGAGGGATTTTCAACTCCGCCGCGTAGTATCGGCTTACGACGATAGATTTACCGTCCCGTTAATCGCAATGGCTGCAGCGGGTTGGAGGCGATCACATTTCTATGAATGGCGGGCGCGCGCGGTTACGCGCGTCCGCCTGCGTCTTGTCCAATCAATAAACCACGACGCCGCGAATGCTTTCGCCCTTATGCATCAGGTCGAAGCCCTTGTTGATGTCTTCGAGCGGCATGGTGTGGGTGATCATCGGGTCGATCTGGATCTTGCCTTCCATGTACCAGTCGACGATCTTCGGCACATCCGTGCGGCCGCGTGCGCCGCCAAAGGCGGTGCCCATCCAGTTGCGGCCGGTGACGAGCTGGAACGGGCGCGTGGAGATTTCCTGGCCGGCACCGGCAACGCCGATGATGACCGACTTACCCCAGCCGCGATGCGAGGCTTCCAGCGCCTGGCGCATGACCTTGGTATTGCCGGTGCAATCGAATGTGTAATCGGCGCCGCCGATCAGGTCGCCATTGCGCTTCGTCATGTTGACGAGGTACGGCACGATGTCGTCGCCGACTTCCTTCGGGTTTACGAAGTGGGTCATGCCGAACTTCTCGCCCCAGGCCTTGCGGTCGGGGTTGATGTCCACGCCGATGATCATGTCCGCGCCGGCAAGGCGCAGGCCCTGCAGCACGTTGAGGCCGATGCCGCCGAGGCCGAAGACAATCGCCGTGGAGCCGATCTCGACCTTGGCGGTGTTGATGACCGCGCCGATACCGGTCGTCACGCCGCAGCCGATGTAGCAGACCTTGTCGAAGGGCGCGTCGGGATTGATCTTGGCGAGCGCGATCTCCGGCAGAACCGTATAGTTTGAGAAGGTCGAGCAGCCCATATAATGATGGATCTTGTCCTTGCCGATGGAGAAGCGCGACGTGCCGTCCGGCATCACGCCCTGACCCTGGGTGGCGCGGATGGAGGTGCACAGATTGGTCTTGCGCGAGGTGCAGGAATAGCATTCGCGGCATTCCGGCGTGTAGAGCGGAATGACATGGTCGCCCTTCTTGACCGAGGTGACGCCCGGTCCGACATCGACGACGACGCCCGCGCCCTCATGGCCGAGAATGGCCGGGAACAGGCCCTCCGGATCGGCACCCGACAGGGTGAAATCGTCTGTATGGCAGATGCCGGTCGCCTTGACCTCAACCAGCACTTCGCCGGCGCGCGGGCCTTCGAGTTGAACGGTCATGACCTCAAGCGGCTTTCCGGCCTGAATGGCAACTGCGGCGCGAACGTCCATATCTTATCTCCTGGCATTGTCTTGTGATTGAACAGGGCTGTTTTGCCCGAGCTTGGCTTGAGGGACAAGGGGCGAGCCCAAGTTTGTGTTTTCGGAAGAAACCGTGAAGGCAAACCCCACACTGCCGTTACGCGGTCATACGATTTTATTGTCGAACTCTAATTTACTAATAAATAAACTAAGCATATGAATTTGCTTCATATTTTTAGGTTCCGATTGAGTTTTGATTTACGGTTTGCGTGTTAATTGACCCCTGTATGATCTGAACCCTTCAAACTGGACCGTTTTTGGTTAGAGTTTTCCGGTGCATTTTCCTGGCTGGGAAAGGAACGGAAGACGATGAAAGCATCACAGTTTTCGGACGCACA